>JBJFBU010000070.1:0-14657 GCA_051888595.1 Candidatus Gastranaerophilaceae bacterium
TTTATATATTGAATAGACAATGTCGTCTGTTATTACAACATTGCCTACAAATTTACTTTGTATATCTTTTAATTTACTAAATTGTATTGAGCATTGATTTGAACATGTCATATACTTCTTGTTTTGATTGCTTATCATTGATTTCCATTACAACACACTGAGGTTCTTTGTTTGCATAATATAAATAACGTTCTTTTATCTTATTAAACATATCCTCTTCGTATTGTTTATATGTGTTACAGCTAGATATGCGATTTAAGTATGATTGATAATTATCCCATAAAACACAAACAGTTTTAACATTGAAAAACGAATGAATATCGTCATAGAAATTATCTTCAACAATATGATTACGACCAAAACAATCAGAAAATACATTATCTGACATTACTAAACGTGTCATCGCTATTTTATTATGATGTTTAGATAAATCCTTTAACTCATGTAATGTGTTACTTATATATTGTTTAATCCATTTTTCGTATTCAACTTTATCTTTATAGTTAACACCTTGTTGTTCTGATGTTTTTTGTTTGTATACATAAACATCATCAAGTGCATCAAGAATTGTATCCTTACCAGTTTGGTCTTGGCCTTCAAGTATAATTAGAGTTGGTTTGTCAACTATTACTCGTTCACATTTATCCATATTGTATGCATCATTTGATTTTACACGTATCATACACTTACTATTATTGTGTAGCATTTCGTGTATTGCAGAATGATTAATAAATCTTAAATCCTCATAATATATAACAATCACATTTTCTGCATCTATAAGAGTATAAAACGTATCTCTATTAGTACTTACTTTTATAAATTTAGATTTTAGTTTTTCATCAATACTTATTGAGTTTAATACTTGTGAATTGTTTGGATCACTGTATAAAACTATAAAATCACTACCAGATTTTAATTCGTCATTCAATACTTCAATAACTGAATCAAATTGATATCCTTCATCAGTTAGTCTAAAAGGTAAATAAAATACTTTTTTATCTTTAATCAAATCAAGTATTTCATTATCTTTGGTGTATTCAAAGTATGGTAAGCCTCTATCAATGAGAATATCTAGGTACAACAATTTATAGTTAAAAGCTTCATAAAATTCTACTTGGTCTGGAGAACAGACAATAGTATAATTTGAATTCTCTATAAGATATTGGTTTATATCTTCATACCCATTAAGGAATATACGAGTTTTATTTGTTTTACTAACAGGATTGTAGAAAATAGTCATTATTTCAGGATTATTCTCTATAATCATCTTTCCAAGCTTTTGACTTTCAAAAATAACACAATCATACTTAGAAAAATCTATGCTATTGTACATGTTTTGTACTATTGTGTCATTATTACGTTGTTCACCTGCGTGTATACCGAAATACTCTGAATATGTAATTGTTATTTTATCAGTTTTGAAATTTTCAACAATATACTCAGACCCTTTAACATGCACACTAGGCAAAACTATATCAAGATGGTTGAAACTATTGCATTTTGAAAATGTTGTAATAAATCTGTTTACATTACCATCACAAGCCAAATTATATTCACTTGTTTGTCTGTTAATACAAGAAATAATAGGTATGTATAAAACACGCCTATTATTTAGTATTGTATTAAACTTTGTATAATCTTCGTTGTAAATCATAATTTAATATATGAAAAACTCGTGAAAACTAATTTTTATTTAGAACTTTTTTCCAAAAATCGTGACAATATGTGCAAGTTACACCACACATTTCATTTTCACATTCAAAACCAGAACCAGTAAACCATTTATTTAAGAATCCATCGAGTTTTTTATTGTCAATAAACTCTGTGTGGTTGTGTGATAACTCAAGTCCACCATCATAAATTGTGTTCAATGGTTTCCAAAGCTGGAGTAAATTGCCTTCAAATGACTCAGACATATATGCTTCAATAACAGTCTTCAAATACTCTGTTGAACCGGTACGTCCGCTAACCTTAAAGTAATTTATGCCTATACCATTATAAATCTTTTGGTCTTCGGGTCTAATCCACCGCATACGCAACCAGTTTTGTTCATTCTTCGCACGTGCTGTCATACAATAGCCCATAGGATAATTATTATAACACATTGAATCCTCTTTGTTTCTGTTTGTTGCATGACATAAATAACAACTATCTCGAAAAACACAATGAGATGCATAAGCTATTCCATTTTGGTCATTACCTGCAATACCGCAAAACTCATTAGCGAGAAGTTCAAGTATAAGTCCATTGTCATTACAGTATTTTGCTGCATTCTCAAGAAAGTGTTTGTTACGATTCTTCAAAATTGAACAACAAAATTTAGTTATTCCAAGAGTTTCATGAAGATACTTGAATTGTGTAACTGTATCAATATGCAAAATACAAGAAGCCTCAAGGTTAATATTAGATACTTCACGAATAAACAATGCCATCATAGGATTTGCAATTGTTATACGATACACACCAATCTCTTCAAGCCATTTAACATACTCTTGAATTTCTTGCTTATGTTTAACCATTTCAACCTTACTACCATAAGGCTGGATACTGTTCATAGTATAGTTAAACAAAATACCAGCTTCACGTAACTCTTTAATGTATCGTGCAAATTCATCACGTGATATATTTGGTAAACGCCATCCTGGTCTTGCAGATAACTCTTCATGTGCAGCATCTGAGCCAAAGAACTCTACAACCTTAGCTTTACCATCATACTTCTCATTTAAATCTTTAACAATCTTAATGAGTTCAAAATCAAAATTACAACCTACTTTATATAAATTCATGCTATTTATGTTTTAATATGTTTATAATATATGGAAAAATACTAGATATTTTCCTGAATGTTCAAACTTTCTTCATGAATTGTATTCCAAATTTTAGTAATAAAATCTTTGCTAAGTCCTTCTTTTTCACCAAGTTGTATGTTATTCTTTAACAAAGCATCCCATCTATCCATTTGTACTACAGATATGTTATTGTTATTCTTCAATCGTCCAATGCTTTCACACAATTTCATTCGTTCACCAAGATAAAATATAATCTTTTCGTCAAGTATGTTTATTGTGCTTCTGTAGCTATTTAGAAGCGTCCTGGACTCTTTATCTAATCCATTTGATTGTTTTACTTCAAGAGATTTTACGATTGAATCTAGATTATCAGGAGTGATTTGTTGTTTAGCATCAGTCCAAGCTGCACATGGATTGATGTGTGATTCTACTATAAATCCATCAAAGCCAAAATCAAGTGCTTTTTGCATAACATCCTTAATAATATCGGAGTTACCAGTAATATGAGATGGGTCACAAATTAGTTCAATATCCGGCATTCTACGTTTCAACTCGAGAGGTATTCCCCATAATGGTGCATTTCTATAGTACTTTTCTTTATATACAGTAAATCCTCTATGAATTGCTTTGATATTACTTACACCAGCATTTTGGATACGTTGAATAGCACCAATCCACAGCTCAACATCTGGTGATACAGGGTTTTTAACAAGTACATTAAAGTCACTACCTTTAATTGTGTCTGCAAGCTCTTGTACTGCAAAAGGGTCTGATGTAGTTCTCGCACCAATCCACACATTTTTAATACCGTACTTTTTACACAACAAAACGTGTTCTGGCTTTGCTACCTCAACATATGGCTCAATACCGTATATCTCTTTTGCTTCCTTTAACCACTTGAGTGCTTCTTCGCCATTACCCTCAAATCCACCGGGTTTTGTGCGCGGCTTCCAAACACCAGCTCTAAAATTCATATAACCTAACTTACACAACTCTCTTGCTGTGTCAAGAGTTTGTTCACGCGTTTCAGCTGAACATGGTCCTGCTATTATATTGTTTGTATTCATAGATTTAATTTATTCCATTAAGAATTTTATCACCACCGAGTATCTTACCATTATTACCAGCTAAGTGATTATATTTATAATTGTCTACAAGATATGAATTTTGTTCAAATATCTTTACACCAGTATAATCAAGTATCATTTGCATTGTATTTATTGATAAACTTGGTACAAGGTTTTTTGAATCAAATTCATACAAATATTCGTTGTTATCATAATTAGCCCAATTAGGTACTAATGAAAAGTCATACAAATTGTCAAATTTAGAACCAGATTTATTTAAGTAAAATGAAATGGTTGTTATGTTTTTAATAATACTGTTTTTTCTTAAATAGTCAACTGTTTTTGCTAAACGAATCAGTTCTTCAGTAGTACCGGATTTAGATATAAAAAACATTATTTTTGGTTCATCAGCATCCATAAGAACACCCATATCACCATGTAATGCATGTGTACAATCTAGAGCTATTGTTTTAATACCCATAGAGATAAAAGTCTTTTCAACTTTTTCACAAATATACCAATTCTTTCCAACACCAGCAAATACAAATGTTGGAAGCTTATTAGTAGTAGTTTTAATGCAATTGATAAGCTCAATAATTTTGTTGTACGTATAAGATGAAGTTATGTCATTAAATACCTTAGTACAAATACTAATTTTATTGTGTAATTCCATGTTATGTAATTATTTAAGTTTGTTATGTATCCAAAGTAATATCTCACTTAATGCACCATGACCCCCATTTAACTCTGAAATATAGTCACAATACAATTTGCATTGTTCGACGGCATTGTTAGTACATGCTGAATACGTTGCATTTGACATTGAAGGTATATCTGATAATGAGTCACCGACAAATAAAACAATTTCGTGTGTCTTTAATAACTTGTTTACAAGATTAGCACGTTCTTCACCACTCATTGCCTCAAATGAACAATTCATATCCTTTATTCGTGCTTTTGTGATATCTATACCAGATGGATCACGGCTAACAAATATAAACTCCCAACCTTGAGAGAGCATAAATGAAATCATTTCAGTATCATATGCACCAAATATTTTTTGACATTTGCCAGTTTTATCATATACTGAATTGCCATCAGTTAATACACCATCACAATCAGATACTACTATTTTTTTGCTGTTTATATAAGTGACATTATTACTTTTAATTAAATCAAAGTATGTTGTATTTTTATCTAGTTTTATCCTTTTATTGTTCTCCATAATACTCTTTAATAAGTTTTAATCCATATTCGTACGCAATATTAGCTTTCATAATATCTTGAGATATATACCCAGCTAAAGCTACATAGATAACTCCAACAACCAGTTTATATATATCTTTATTTAGATATGAAATTAAGCCAACATATTTACTAATTTCTGGCACATCTTCACCATATATTTGTGGTGTCAAATTAAACTTATCATATCCATAAAGACAATATAACAATTTAGAGTATTCATAATCAGGCCATCCGTAAAATTTAGAAAATCCAAAATAGCCGCGTGGATCAATAAATTTAACATCAAAAGTCGATGTGTTTACCATGATATTAGAACCATTCAAATCCCCATGACAAACGGTGTATACTGGATTTGTATTATTTGTAATTATTGTATTTACTACTTTATCTAATATATTGGTTAGTTCACCTTTGTCATAATTTAACAGCATATTTGAAATTTTATCACATCTGTCAATAACCTTTGTTTTCATTTCTTTTTCAATGTCTCGTTTAAATGAAACATTATCAACACTGATACTAGAAGATTCCAATAAATGCAAATTTTGTTTAATATTAGCATATACTTTAAGAACATCATCTTCAGATGCAATACTAATAAATTGATGCAATGGAATATATCCTTTTAAGTATTCCATCGTAAATGAAGTACCATTGAATGTATCAGTTAGTAATTTAGGAGATATCACTCCATTACCTATACACTTTTCAATATCAGTATACCATTTATACTCATCAGATATTATATGGTTGTAATCGCTATTAATAGCACTTTTTGTAACTGTGTTGTTTTCTTTATCTATTGTAATTGAATTAAAGAACCTGGTTTGATTTAGATTTATCTTATGTCCTTTAAGTAATTGTTTATATGTATCTAAATCTTTATACTCAATAATTTTATTAAGAGCTATATTAGTGTAATTATTATGTCCAACACATATTTGTTGTTGAATAAAATCAATTAAATCGATATTACTAGTTTTAATTGATACAAGTTTGTTATATGCATCAACTATATTAGGTAATGAATAAAAGTAATATATACCAGGCACATTACCGGTACAATCAGCAACTTCTTCAACAGTTACACCATCATATTTATACCGATATGAATTGCCACAAGTAAATACTATATTAGTAGTCTTATCTATTTTATTTTCTATTAAAGCATCTTTAGGAATAATTATATCAGACCATACAAAAAGTACGTCTTCTTTTGGTAGTAATTCATATACACTTGCTAATGAATTTAATGAACCATTACACTTATCAGTACTAATTAATTGTAAATCACCTAAATGTAGTAATTCTTTAGTTTTGTTAACTGTTATATAATTATGTACCATATCGTAATACTTGGAATTTATTACGATATAAAACTTATTATTGTTATTAAATCCAGATAGCAATTCATTTAAAATAGAATCATTATCTTTAGTTGGAAGCAATATCTTTGGAAATACTGATAACTCCTTAAAACGAGTTCCTAAACCACCTGCTACTATTACTATGTTCATGTCATTTAATTATATATATGTGAAAATATAAAAAACCGAGTATAAGTTTACTCGGTTTCCTTTGGATTCGGGTGATGTATTACTTCAATGTCAGTTGCTTTATTGCTTTCTACCCGAACCTCAGTAACTTTGTACCCGATATTGCCGTTTTCATAATCCATTAAGGTATATTTTTCAACATCGTCTATTATACAAAATAGTGCAAAGCATTCCATAATGAATACTATGAGAATACTTATAAAAAATTGATAAGATTCCATTTTATTAAAAAGAGCTCCTATGTAAAATACTGCAATGAATGCGAATAGACTAATTGTTAATCCGATATGAATCATTTTTGTACCTCCTTGAAAATTACATCTTTTTTGTCTTTCCTTAATCCGCTTGAACAATGTCCTGTTATTGCGTTTACACATGTGCAACTGATAAACGGTTCAAAATAGCAATCTGTACAATACCGGTTTTCAATGTCTTCTGGCGATTTTACTACCTCAAGCGTTTTGCCTTTGTATCTGAATATTTCTCCAATTTTTCTTTCCATGTTATTCATTCTATATTATTCAACACTTCGTTTCTAACATCTCTATTCTCAAAGGCACGGGCTCTTTTGGAAAAAGATTTTTTATATTTCTTTCTAACCTTTACTTCTCTTCTCCAATCAAGAAGTTCAAAGAATTCCCAACCAAATTTTCTGTATCTTTTAGTAAGTCCCCTTTTCATGTTAACCCCACCCTTAATAAACGTTTATTACAGGTATGTAATAAACATTCTTGCCATCTAAACGTTCATGCTTTGCACACTTAATTTTACTACAAAAACTAAACGGCTTATCTTTAAAGAAACACATCTCACACTCTATCTTGAAATCGCAGGACCCATCTTTTAATTCAGGATATTTACTTTCGACAACCTCTAATGTTGTATCATTAAATTTGAATTGTTGCCCAATTTTGTATTCCATAAGTTCAAGATTTTTGTGAAACTGGATCTTTGTTGATTTTCAATTTAACATAGCAAAAAAATTAGAAAAGTTAATCGCTATATTTGTAACAAATCAATTTTTCACAAACATGATTTTTTGTTTTCCTCAAATTCTTCCTTTGAAATTTCAACCCATTCACCATTAGGTAGTTCTTTATAGCATTTATTGATTTCATAAACTGCACCAATAGGATCCTTAACGTATAAAATCCTTCTATGGTCAAAATCACCATCTCCGTTTTTAGAAAGAAATGTGTCACAAGCTACCTTGAATTCTTCTCCGCTATAAGGAAATTTTAACGGAAATATTTCTGACAATACTTCATTTACAAAACCGGAATAGTATTTTATATTTGGGTTCTCTGTTTCAAAACAAGTAAATCTGTCAACATCTGAATATTTAATAGTTCCATCTTTATAGACATCCTTAAATAACGAACTTTTTCTACTGCATTTATAACACTTATATTCATCATTTTCGTAAACAAGTATAAAAGCATCATTTTCTGTTATCGGAGTTAGTGGTTTGTTATCACACAACCTTTTTAATATCTTGCTTGTAATACTAAATGATGTACCACTATGTCCATCATCACATAAAGATTTATATGCTTTTAATGCAGATAGATAGCAATTTTTTGTGTACTCATCGCAATCTTTAGTCGCGATACTAACTTCATTTTCTGCCCAGTCTTTCATACCTATATATTTTTTACTATTATAACAATTTTTTACATTTTTCAATCAAATCCTTAAAATTCTCATAGAAAGCATTTCGCATTTCTATTGTTGGAAAAGCAAGAAGTTTTTTGTCAACATACCAATCATTTAATACGATTTCACCTCCATCTCTATAAATGCAATAGAACTTGTCTTTTCTATCTTCCAATTCAGGATCCCAAGGTTTATCCAATCCCATCTGTTCTCCAGCTATCTTCCAATAAGCATCACGGCATCTAATAATTGCAATAAAGCTGGGATAAAGATTGCATTCATTGATTGACATTCCTTTAATCTCTCCCGATATGTCATATCTAACATCTATTACTTCACAACATTCCTTATATGTATTTGGATATTCCGTCTGTTTTGGTTTTACCCTATAATTACAGTTCACCCAATCGAATAAAGGGCAATCAATATCTTCCCATACATTTTTACTATTCTTTATTTGAATCTGCTCGCCCATCTCATAGGCTTGCATAATTTCAATTTTTTCTCTTATAGTTTTCATAATAGTTCCATTTGTTTAGTGAATTGAAATAAATTCATTTTACATGTCACTTTACCCGTTCTCGGATGAATATAAGTAGCATGTTCTTGAAATAATTTCCAAGCTCGTTGAAGATCTATCGCATGTTGATCTTGTACAGCCACCTTGCAAATTTGTAATAATCGTTCTCTATCTTGTGAATCGTTAGCATATTGATCTATAATAGATTCTATCCTATCTTTTTATTTTCTCATCATAAGAAATTTGAAAAATATCTTCTATGTAACTACGATGTTTTCTACACCAACATTTAAGTTTTTTCAAGGACATCTCTGTGTATCCACCATTACCAAAATAAACCCTTAGATGAGTCCAACAACGACTGAAATGTAAAGAAACAGCCTGATAATAATTTATACCAAATCTTTGCACATCAGAAAAGTATATACCCTGATGATATGAACTCTGAATATATGCTTTCAAAACCTCAATCATTCTTTTGTCTTTGGTAGTTGTGCTGATAATATGATTAATTATCGTTGTGGATTTATACTCTTTTGTTTGCATAATTATTAAATTTAAACTTTTGTATAATTTTCAATTAAGTCCTTGATATTTACAGTTTTTCTTCCTTTAGATAACTTATTCTCCAATTGAACAAACCGCCCATTTGACGTAGCTTTTTTGTTTGTCACTTTATAGTGAGATATTCTAGGTGGCTCAAAAGGATCATCTATGTCTCGTATTATCCAGTCGTACTCATCTCCAATAGATATGTCATTAAATACTTTATGTTGTTTGTGCACATGTCTTATATGTGATATATAAAAAACTATAGGGGTAAAGATTATGCAAGCGACGACGATGATTTCGAATATTTCTTCCATGTTATAAAAAAATTAATAGTTAATTAAACATTATTATTCCCAAGTTTTATAAAAATCATCACAATCATTAGTTTTTCCCAAAAGATATTCGTTACCTTTATAAGGGATACATTGGTCACGATAAACCAAAGCATAGCATCCTTTTGAATCTGAAGATGTATATAGAGCTGGTATCCATTCTCCACCGGCATTTCGAACTAACACTCTAGTCTCAAATGGTATCAAATCATTATGGTCAAATTTGTTTGGAGCTAATTCCCAACAATCCTGTTTACTAAATGGGATACTACCTATTCTTAAATCCAATAACGATTCATATCCATATAAGTTATCATCTGTATTTACTTCTGTTATTCTTACTTTATAATCATCATGTTGTACAACATCACCAACTTTGAATTTTGGTCCAACCAGTTTTTCTAAAGTTTTAGTTTTGGCATCCCAGTGATACCGATTTATTTTAATAGCATGAAATAGTCTTTGTTTTTCTTCTTCGGTAGCAAGACGAATCTTAGAAACATTTTCTTTAAAACAAAGTGGGGAATCAGTTATAAATATCAAAAAATCAGTTGTGAAAGCTGGAACTGCTACATAATTATAAATGTATTCTTTATTTTCGTTTTCTTTGAAAATAAAGATCCAACTATGTTTAGTTTCAAGAAACAGTATATCTCCATCATGAAACTCTGATTTTACTCGATAATTTGCGTGTAACCAATCCCATGCAGGAATACCTACGTCATACCATTTTTTGTCTTCCTGCCATTTTCCGTCATATCGTTTGAACTCTATTTTTTCGCCTCTTTCATAGGCTTCCATGATTTCAATCTTTTCTCGTGTCGTATTCATTGCAATAATTATTTTTGATTTACAATATAACATATAAAAAAGAGCGAGAAAATTAATCTCGATCCGCATCTGGTGCTCCTTCTAGTCTTTAGCTTTGTTGTAGTTCATTTCACAACTTCTAACTCCAAAATTTCACATCTTTTTGGAGTATAAGTATATGTGTTCTTACGTCTTTCTTCTATTAATATTACTGCTTCTTGCTCTGCTATTTCTTTAGCGGAATATAGCTTTTTTATGTATTCTCCAGAATAGTACAATTTATCACTTGCTTCTGGACCATAAATAAGATGGATTTGATAGTACTTCATAAGTTTTTTATTAAAATAGTTGAATTAAAATCTTTACATTATTAAACATTTATCAATTTTTTGAATTATTTTCTTTACATTTTTATCACACTGCAAAGATAATACTTTTTTTCAAATATGCAATTTCTATGTTAATGATTTTTTATTTTAAAAATCCTAATTCATAAACCATAGGACGCATCTTATCAGCCAATGTTTTATATAATTTTTTAAATTCTTCTAAATCTTCTTTCGTATATTCTTTAGCAAGTGCTTTGATTTGATACCAGCCACAGTCCCAGTTGTTGATTTGATATTCAGGATGTTCCTCATTAAACAATTCACGATATTTGAAAGTTTTTCTAACAATGTCACATGCTTTGTCAAGAACTGCTTGTGCTTCAGGGGTCAAAGTGATTTCTTGAAGTTTCTTATAGACGAAACGATCCTCTGAGGTATGAACATCTGAATAACAGGTGTCATTACTGAATTCGTTTGCAAGTGACTCAATTTCAGATTTTGACATCCAGAAAAATTCGTTTTTAATATCCCATTTCTTTCCTTTATAATCAACTTGACGGAGTGAGGATTGATTACTTGCACTATGGAATAAACTATATATTATACTGTCATTAACAAACTCATTATATTTCTCATGTTGTTCATTCGGAGCAAGATATTCATCTTTTGAATTAATCCAAGTTTTTTCTATCAATTTACGAGCAGCAAAAAATGATAAAGATTTATTAAATGTTTCTGGTAAAATTGAATGTCCTGCAGATGCATGTGTAAAAATACAAGAAAATAATCCAACATACATTCCACTTACATCTATATTATTTGATTTATTTAAAAAGAATCCTAAAGAATTTTTATACCAATTATAAGTATTTACAAAATTAAGTGTTGATTTACAAACTAACATTTCTTCTTTGGGAGTGTTTTTCGGAATTATATTTTCCCAATCAGAAGCAGATTTAATACCATCTGTATTATAAACAATTTTATTACCAACAATTTGAATTTCCCAGTCAATATTATCTATCAACTTATAATAAAAATTATTTTTATCATTTTGTTGTCCTGTTTTCCAAATGCTAAATGAAATTGCCCATGTTGATGCAACATTTGCAAAATGTCCTGCATTAAATTGAACACCATCACAAATACAAAATTCATTTAAAAATTTATTTCTAAATTTGTTAAAAGCTGGTCCGCTAAGAAATAATGTTGGACAAAAAATACATATATGAAGATTAATTAAATTGTATTTTTGTTTAATCTTTATAATTTTATAAAGAAATTGAGTGTAAAGATTACGAGATGCTAATCCCATATTATCATTGTTCATAATTTCTTTAATATCAGTATAACAAACTTTAGATGATGTTGATTTAGTAAAACCTTCTCCAGCATTTTGTGCATACGGAGGATTCAAAAAGAACACAATTGGTTTATTTTGTTCAAATGCTTCCAACAATCCTTTAGGCAATTTCTCAAGTGGATCATTCAAAAAGTCATATTGAAATGACGTTGCTTCAGGATTGTATCGTGAAGAAATATCCAATTCAGCATTTTCAAGTGTACTACAATATAGTTCCTTAAATCTATAGTCACGTGTAAGATTTTTTGTCCCACAACAGTTATCCCATACCACATATTCATCTTTCCAATTATCTCCAAGTGTCTCAGAGATCATTTTATGTGCATAGTCAACAAACAATGTTGGTGTGTAGAACTCACCTTTGTTTCGCCGATTTGTGTCCTCAATCAATCTGTCTGAAATTTCTGCAAACTTCATCTTTTCCTGAGGAGTGTATGTTCTATTAAAATAACTTATGAATCCTTTGTATTGAGTTGCGTCAATTTGTATATCTCCAAATGGTGTGCATATATAATTAGGTTTCTTAGGATGTACGTAATAATTGTCTCCGTCAGTAATTACACCTATAAATATAGCAACAATGTCATTTGGTGAAATCTTCTTAGGATTCTTTACAACTCTTGAAGTGAAATAATCAAAGATATTGCTAATGTTATGTTCTGTCACATGCACATATCTTTGAACATTGTCAGCTAAGTCAATAATTTTGTCTGCAACATTTTTGAAGCTAAAGTTTTCATCAATGATAAACACGAAAGGATTCAGATTCTCATCATTTGCAATTTCAAGCACCAAGTCAGGATTTTTCTCAGCTGCACTACTTGCTGCAGTTTTCCAATTGATGTCTTTATCCAAGTATTTTATAATATCATTGGTATGGAATACGAAGCATTCGTTAATGTCACCAATCAGTACAACATTAGGCAGTTTCAATCCATCAATTTCAAATCGTTTTATATAGAACAGCGCCTGTGTGATAACTTTTGCTCTTGCAACTTTACTTGTAAAATCATAATTGAACTTATATTCCATCAAAAGTTTAAGCAGCTTGTTTTTGCATGTCTTTGTTTCAATAAGGCCATCACAGGCATATGGATATGTAAACTTAAGAGGACTTTCATCTTCTTCTTTGAAATAAAATGCAATGCCCTCATTATAAACATCTTCAACTTGTCGTTCTATAGTTGCAGACTTAATTTTATTATAAAATTTACTTTTCCCCATAGATTTTTTATTTTAATTTAACGTTGCAAAGATAATACTTTTTTTCTAAATCAACAATTTCTATGTTAATGATTTTTCAAAATCTTCGTTGTACGGTACTATCAATATATCAGATGTATTCATCGTAATTGGTTCTGATAAATATTTTTACCTGTTGCATCAATAGCAAGTCCCTTTTCAATAAGTCCTCTAAAATCTATATGTATAGAATATAAATAATCCATCGCTTTCGCAATTTCGTAAAAATCTTTGCCTTCTTGTGTAAATAATCTAATAATATTGATGTCATTAACCTTTAACCATTCTGATTCATTATTCTGATTAATATTGAGAATATTAAATAGTTTATCAACTTCTTCCTCAGTCATTGATGATATTGGGCGGAGATATGGTTTAACGTATTCAATAAGAATACCACCATCATTTACACGATATAAATCATCATCTCCTTTAACTATTTCATTAAGAACTTCAATATTCTTTATACTACTTATAAATAAGTCAGGTATGGAAATTTTTACTCCATATAGCAATCTTGAACTGAGGTCTTTTATAAGTAAATCTTTTTCTTCTCGTGTCATACAATGAATATTTTAGATTACAATATAACATATAAAAAAGAGCAAGAAAATTAATCTCACTCTCAACGGATTTTCATATTATTAGTTAGTGTTAGTTTGTCCCATCTGTTGCTTGTTAATTCAAGACGGCGCTCTGCACATTGTGTATCAGGGTCTTATCGGACCTAAATCATTTTCCCCATCATTTACGAGCACTCTCGGAGTGATTTAACTAACACTAACATTAAAATCCGTCTTATCTAATGATTCCAATACATGAGTTTATTAGTTTTGATTTATTTTCTTTTACCTAAGTAATCTACCAACGACTTCATATCACGTACTAATCCATCTTTTATATCGACTTTATCAGCATCGCCACTTAAAGCCATTACTACATCTCGATAACTCAAAATACGGTGTTCAGGGTCAGGATGAATAGACATTAAAAATGGATCATCTAAACTGTGTTTCAACAAGTCTTTAAAAACTAATTCCATTATCGAAAGTAACACGGTATCATATTCATCACGATTCTCCGATTTCCACTTTATAAATTCTTCATTACTCATGATATATTTTTTAGTGCAATGCATTCATTTTATCTTGCAACTCTTCCATACTTGCATATGCAACTATATCATCAAGCGC
>JBJFBU010000071.1:0-14588 GCA_051888595.1 Candidatus Gastranaerophilaceae bacterium
AAATTTAAACTGCCACTTTTAAAGTGGCTTTTTTTTATGAATTAATAGATTTTTTCAGTAACTTTACACAAGTTTAAAAATTTGATTGTTTTAGTAAAAATTGCTAAAATTGTATAAATATGTGAGGTTTATCATGAAAAAAATAATTTTAACTTTAGTATGTATATTATTTGTTTCTGTATTGCCTTCCGTGGCAACAATGACAAAGGAAGCTCATCAACTTTATCAGCAGGCAGGTCAATTGGAGTATCAAAATAATTTTGAAGGTGCTGTTGAGCTTATTAAAAAAGCAATTAATTTAACAGGTGATGATGCAATTTTGTACACTAAATTGGCGGGTTTATATGCAGATTTAGGTGAATATGATAATGCATTGGGTGCTTACAAATTGGCTATAAAACTAAGACCAAATGATGCTTTTATTTATATCAGTATTGGTAATATCCTTCAAACTAAAGGTGATTTGGAAAATGCATATAATTCTTATATGCAGGCAATGGATATTTTCCCAACTTACAAATATAATTATGTAAATATTGCAAATGTTTTGTTTGCTCAAGGCAAATATGATAAAGCAATTGAGTATTATAATTTATTTTTGAATATTTATCCAAACCAAGTAGATGCTAGAGAAAATTTAGCAAATGCATATTTGAAAAGTAAAAAATATACTCTAGCTTCAACTTCTTATGCTATGGCATATAAAGCAGATCCATCTAATTTTAAAAGTTATGCAAATTATGGTTATGCACTTTTTCAAGAAAAAAATTACCCTCAAGCAATTGATATGCTAAAGATGGAATTACTTGATAATCCAGATAATATTCAAGCTAGAATTGATTTAGCTTTGTCTTACCATCAATTAAATAAATATGATTTATCTAAGCAACAATTTGTTCAAATATTTACTTTAAAACCAGATTTAACACCTTTAAGACTTTATTATGGTGATTTGTTGTGTGATATGAAGCTTTATGATGAAGCAGTTGTTGAATATCAAAAATACATAAAAGCTTATCCTAATGATGCTGGGGCTTATAAAAATTTAGCTCTTGTTTATAAGTATCAAGGTAAAGATGATTTGGCTGTACAAACATTACTGACTTCATTGTCTAAAAATAATACAGATTTAGAAGTAAAAAAAGAATTAGCGTTGCAATACCACAAAAAGAAAGATTATAATACAGCTATAAAATATTACAATGAAATTTTGATTGTTGATGCAAATAACTATGATGTAAAAGCAAATAAAGCGTTGGCTTTACATGCATTAAAAAAATATGATGAAGCTATAAAAATATATGACGAATTGTTAGCTAAAAAAGAGAATCCTAGATTAAAGAAAAACCTTGTATCTGCATTAATTTCAGCTGGTGACAATTTATTAACAAAGGATGCATTTGAAAAATCTATTCCTTATTTCGAACGTGCAATTACACTTGATGCAAATCAAAGTTACCCATATTATGGTTTAGCAAAAGCTTATGAGTGTTTGAAAGACAATGATAGAGCAACTGAAAATTATGAAAAAGCATTAGAAATTGAACCAGAAAATAGTTTATATAAAAATGATTATAATGCGTTTAAGCTAGCAACAATTCCAAAAGAAGAAAATGTTGTACAAACAACTCAAAATTCTTCAACAACTACTGGGCAAAAAGTTGTTATAAAACCAGTTTCAGCTTCAGATTTTAATAATACAGATAACTCAAATAATACATCAAAAAAAGAGCATAATTCTGCTTCAGATTCTCCCCAATTGGCAAATTTAGATAACTTAATGATTCAAAAACCCGCAGAACAGATTGAAGATAAAGTAAAAATTCTTGTAAAAGAGGGCGATGATTACTATAAAGCTGGCAAAAATTTAGAAGCTTTGGATAAATATTTAGAGGTCTTAAAATTAACACCAAACGACTCATTTACAGCTTTCAAAGTTGGTAACTTGTACAAAATAGATGATAATCAAGACAAGGCAATTTCTTATTATAAAAAAGCTATTTCAATAAATAAGAGCTATGCAGATGCTTGGTTTAATTTAGGGCTTGTATATGCCTACAAAAATGATTTAAAAAATTGCAAAGACTGCTTTAATAAAGTAATTTTGCTAAATCCAGATTATGCTTATGCTTATTATGCGTTGGCATTGGCTTATGAAAATGAAGGCGATATATCTACTGCAGTTGATTATTACCAACAATATTATGCCCATGAAAAAGATGATATTACTAAAAAAGCAATACAAAAGAAAATTGACAAATTAAAAGAGCAAGATGTTGAAGGTTAATAAATTAATTTTAGTATTAATATTTCTAATCTCTCTAGCTGTACCAGCTCGGGCCTTTGAAATTCCATTTACAAAAGGTATAATTTTTAATTCAGAACCTTTTACAAGAGAATCAGTTGGTAATTATGGCAGATATTTTCCTAGAGGTGATAGAATTTATTGGTTATTTATGTCAAAAAGACCAATAAAAGCGAATTATATAAAAATTCAAATAGTTAAAGTTACTGATAAGGGACCTTGGAATACTGTTTCTGACGTTGTTTATACACATGATTACAAAATCTTAAAGGATTCACCTTATTACTTTACAGACTATTTTGTTTTACATTCCGGTGGTCATTATTATATGGAAATTTTTGATAGAAGTAAACTTCAAAGACCAATGGTTGTAGCTGATTTCTATGTTAAATAGTTATTTGTTATCTTTCAAATGATACTATAGTCCAACTTCCATTTGATTCATAATGAATATTTTTTGCTTTAACTGGAAGTGTTCGAATGATAGTATTTCTTATGTCAGAGAATACCAAATATAGCAGAGGTGCTTTCGAGTATAGCTTTGAATCAGTAACAATTTTTGCAAAAGTTGTTTCGTCTAAAAATGAAACAGAATCTAAAAATAAGAATACAACTTTTTGATTGGTATTCATTTTTCTGTATATATTTTGGTCAATTGCAAGTAATGCTGGATTACCTTCATATTCATTAAGTGGTTTTGTATCATTAATAAAAGAACCTCTATATGCTTTTAACCCGTCTTTTACAGCATCATTATAAGACAATTTTGGCATAAAATATTCGTTAAAATTTCCTTTGTGAATTTCAATTACATTATATTTTGAAAAATCAAAATATTTTTCAAATCTTTCTTTTGGGTAATATGTTAGTACAATGTAGTCACCTTCTTTTAGGTTAGCTTTTTCTAAAAGTTGAGTTGCAAACTTATGACCTTCTGGTCTAGGTTGCCAAAATGGTGCGTTTATTGTAAATAAATAGCTTATTTGAATTGCAAAGAAAATAACTAGCACCGGTATTTTTATTCTTTTTTTAGAAAACGATAGAATTGTGTTTATGAAAACAAAAATTAAAATTGGAAATATTTCAATTGAATATTTTGTTTCCAGCACTAACTTTCCAGATAATGAAGCTAAAAGTAATACAAATAGAGTTGCAATAGCTATGTATAAAACTTGATTTTCTATTCTGCATTTTTTATAAAAAATGCCAATAACCAAAATTATTACTGCAATTGTTGTTGATATTACTATTGGTGTTGCAAAAAGGTTAAATCCATTGATGTTTTCAATTAACATAATTGGAGAAATTATTGGTGAAAAATAGTCAACAAATACTTGTAGAAGTCTATTTATACTGAAATTTGCCCACCATTGAGAAAATGAAATTGTTGCAAATATTTTTATTATTTCAGGTAATGTAAGCATAAAACTGATAGATAATATAGACCAAGTTGTTAGAAGCAATTTTTTGCAATTTTTGAATAGTTTTATGCTGACAAAAACTAAGCTGAAAAATACATAAACAAAGCCAATTGTGTGTGTAAATAAGATTAAAATATTGCTAATTAAATATCCAAATACATTATGTTTGTTTTGTTTTTTTATTAATCTTATTGTAAAAAGCAACGAAATTGCAGAAAATAAGAATAATAAACTATAAAAACGTACTTCTTGTGAGTAATAAATTGAAAAACTGCTAACAGTAATAAAAAACGCACACAAGTAACCAGCTAATTTAGATTTTTCACGACCTACCAAATACATTACAGACACTGAAATTAAGGCTGGAAGCACCGAAGTTAATCTTAAAAAGGTGTCGTTGTTGCTTATGTTTAAAAACAGTTTTAAATATAAGTAATAAAGTGGCATGTGGCATTGTGATAAAACGCCATTTACAAAACTTTTAAACATAGGTAGTGAGGATATAAACCACGAAATATACTCGTCGTTCCATAATCCTCCAAGTTTATCGATGCCTAAAATTCTTAAAAATAAAGCTAAAATTGTTATTAATATTATCCATAAAATTGTAAAATTCATAAAATGATTGTATAATAAAAATTAAATTAAGGAAACCTATATGAAGCTAATAATTCAGATACCATGTTTTAACGAAGAAGAAACTTTGCCAGAAACATTGAAATTTTTGCCAAAACAAATTGATGGCATTGATGAAATAGAAACAATGGTAATTGATGATGGTTCAAGTGATAGAACAGCGGATATAGCTAGTTGGAATGGTGTTAATCACATTATTAAGCTAAATCGTCACCAAGGACTTGCTGTTGCTTTTAAAACAGGTTTGAATGAAGCTATTAAAAAAGGTGCAGATATAATTGTTAATACTGATGCTGATAATCAATATTGTGCAGATGATATAGAATTACTTGTAAAACCTATTCTTGAAAAGTCTGCTGATATTGTTATTGGTGCTAGACCAATTAACAGCATTAATAATTTCTCGCCATTAAAAAAACTTTTACAAAAACTTGGTTCAACTGTAATTAGAATAATTTCAAAATCTGACATTCAAGATGCACCAAGCGGTTTTAGAGCTTTTTCTAAAGATGCTGCTAGTGTTATAAATATTTTTGATAAATATACATATACTATGGAAACAATTATTCAAGCAAATCCAAAAGGTTTAATTATTAAATCTATCCCTGTAAGGGTTAATGTTACTACAAGAAAATCTCGTTTAGTAAAAAATATTTTTGATTATGTAAAAAATTCTATGTTTACTATGTTGAGAATTTTTATAATATATAGACCATTTAGATTTTTTGCACTTATTGCATCAATAATTCTATTTTTAGGATTTATTCTTGGGGCTAGGTTTTTATATTTTTACCTTACTGGTAGTGGTGCAGGACATATTCAATCCTTAATTTTAACATCAATTCTAATAATGACAGGTGTTCAGGTAGGATTGATAGCTGTTTTAGCTGATTTATTGGCCATAAATAGAAAATTGATTGAAGATGTTCAATTGAGAGTTAAAAAACTTGAAAAATGAGTTTATTCGATAGATTTACCCATAGCATAGGCTTCTAAAGAATAGATAGAACCATTTACATCTTCCATTTTTTCAAGCCCTGAGCCAAGAATTACGCCTCTTTCATTTGCATTGTTAAGACAAGAGTAAAAACCTTCAAATTCTAAATGTGTGCGTTCTAAATTCTCAGGATTGTTGTCTGAACCAACAATTATTGTATAAAAAGTTTTGTTGTTTAATTGTGTATAAATTGAACAACACCTATCAATGAACATTTTCATTTGAGCACACATTGTGTAAAAATAAATTGGTGTAGCAAAAACAATGACATCTGCAGCTATCATTTTTTCTAAAATTTCTGGCATATCATCACTTATAGAACAACCTGTATGCATATTTTTATTACAGATTTCGCATGCACGACAAAAATTAATATTCTTCTTCGCAATATTAATTTTTTCCGCAGTATGCCCTGCATCTACAGCTCCTGCATAAAATTGGTTGCATAATGTATCAGAATTTCCACCAATACGAGGACTTGATGATATTATTAGTACATATTTTTTGCTATGACTCATTTTTAAATCTCCATATTTAAAAAAATATATTTTTTATTACCATATAAAGTATAGAACATTTATTACGATCTATCAATACGGATTATGCATTATATCCTAAAGTATAAGCTCTTTTTAGCAGTGGTGAGTTTTGTATATCTGTACTTTTCATTAAATTTGTACCGTATAAAACAGCTTTTTCTTTTGAACCAGAAAGACAAGTTATAAAACCTTCTAATTCAACGTATGCCCTTTGTAGTGTCCATTCTCTAGAATCAGAACCGACAATAATAAAATAAAATTCCTTGTTTGTAATTTCTGAAAATCTTGATGAACTTCTATCAATTACTGTTTTTAGTTGTGCAGGAATTGTATAAAAATAAACAGGTGTTGCAATAACTATTACATCAGAATTTATCATTTTATCAAGTAATTTTGGCATATCATCATCAATTGGACAGTAACTATCACAGTCCTGATGGCATTTTCCACACGCATTACAGTAGTTGATATGCATGTCACAAATTCTAACTTTTTCAGCTTCTTTACCAGACTTAATTGCTCCAGTCATAAATTGGTTACACAACGTATCTGAGTTAGCTCCCTCACGAGGGCTAGCTGATATTAACAATATAGATTTCGGCATTATAAATATTTCTCCCATTTATATAATGCCCAAGTAAAATATAAAAATAACAACAAATAACAAAAATATTAATAATTATTATCATTAGCTTATAAAATTGTGCTAAAGTCTACAAAAAATTATGCAATACTTCTTAAATTTTCATCTGCTTCAACAACATCAGTTGGTAAGCCTACATGGTGAATTTTTGGAATGATATAATCTTCATGGTATTCAACTGGTTCGCTTGAATCATCATCAGTATCATTGCATACAAAAATTAATTTGCCGTCAGCTGTTGTTTTTGCTCCAATCACTGTAATTTCATGACCATTTATAATGTTGTTATCTTCATCAGTCGTAGTATAGCCAATAATTACATTTTGACCTGAAGCCATAGCGTTTAAAAGGCTTCTTTTTATAGTATTTGAATCTGCATTATATCCAACCAATCTAGCAACAGGTGAACCATTTTTGTCTGTTGCTTCTTGTACATTTTGGAATGTTACAGAGGTTTTGTTAGTTTCTGTAACAATTGATTCTGTAAATGTTTTTTCAATTTCAACAAGGCCTCTATCTCCAGGTCCAAAAGATGCAACTCTAACATCATTAAGAGTATTATAGGTTTGTTGTGAACCAACATTCATAAATGTTGATTGCATCAAAACATCTAAAGGTGAACGTTCTAATTCATCTCTATCAATTGTTTGAATATGTGCTCTAAAAATTGCATTTTTGTCAGGTGCAATTGTAACTTCTGCCTTGTTTCCATCTTTTAATTGATATGGTAATTTAAAGTTGTCTAATAACCAAATTGCATCATCTTTATTTTCACAAAGATTTTTTAAATCAATCGTTTTATTGCTTGCCATATTTTTTGAAGATAAACCTTCTGCAACTCTTGCAAACTCAGCAGGCATTTGGCTAGCTAAATTATATTCAATACTTGCTGCTACACAGCAACCAGAATTTGGGACTTCTTTTGTTGATGAATCATATTGAGTTAATGTTTCTTTAATGTTATCAGGTATATTCCCAAAGTGTTGAGTGATAATTAGCGGGTTAGCTATTGTTTTTACTGTATCGTTCAACATAGTTTTTGCATCTAAGCCATTTGCACGTTCATTAGTTATCATTTTATGTAAATTGTCTAATGTAGTTGATTTATCATTAGATTTATTATTAAGCAACAAACCTGATTTTAACATATAATCAAGTGCTTGTTTACCATCTTTATCCAAGTTTGAAGAAATTTCTGTATATTTTTTGATATCAGATTGAGTTGTAAGTTGAGTTTTTACAACATTAATTGGATTGTAAGATGTAAAACTAGTCCTAGTAATAGGATTATTAGTATAAGACGTTGAAATACCTGCACTAGCATTAGCTTTTGCAGGTTGAATATTATAAATATTATTATGAGTTTTAATATTTGAAATATTTGATAACATGTTAAAATTCGCCTTAGTACTTATACTTATTAAAGTCTTAAAGTTTTGAAAATTTGCGTTTTTAGGTTATAATATATTAAGAAATTTAACATTTATGAGGTGTTTTCTACGGAAGTAAAGATTAAAAATTTAACTAAAGAACAAATTTTGATTTCAGTTGATAGGCTAACACGCTTTAAATATACTGAAGATAAGTATTTGAGAGTTTTTAAAGATATTGTTTTATCAAATTTGATTGAGCCAAAATATAAACGAAAAGATTTGGATTGTATGGACTATGCAAAGCTAAGAAATTTAGCTCAAAATATCTTGAATACTTCTGTTGTTGCTATTGTTGACGATGTTGAAGATAACTATAAAATTAATGAAAAAATTTATAATTATGAAAACAAAATCTTTAATCTTTCTTCTGAGGTTAATATTCTTTTAGAAAACAAGATTAAATTTTCACATATTATTAATCTAATTGATAAAAATTCAGCACCTAATAATTTGAGATGGCTTGCATCTTTAGTTCAAGATAGTGACCTAAGAGCTGAAAATTCTTTGCACTTTCCACTAGAAAAAGTTGTAATTACTGAAGGTATTACTGAGGAAATTTTGGTTCCAATTTTTGCTCAAAAATTAGGCTTGGATTTTGATAAAACTGGCATACAAATTATTTCTGCTGGTGGTAAAAATCAGGTTGTAAAACTCTTTTATACATTATCTGAACAGTTAAAATTACCGATATTTGTATTACTAGATAATGATGCAAAATCTAATTTTGAACAAATCAAACCAAAACTTAGACCGTGTGATGATATTTATTTACTTTCTAATGGTGAATTTGAAGATATATTACCAAAGAGTTTAATTATTAAAACTTTAAATGATTATTTTAAAAATTTGAATTCAATTGATATATCTGAATTTGTCGAAGAGAGAACAGTTAAAAATCTTGAAGAAATTTTTAAAAGAAAAGGCTTTCACGAGTTTAAAAAAGCCGAATTTGCTCAGCTTGTAAAACAGCACATTGCATCTTTAGAGGATATTTCTCTAGAGATAAGATTAATTGTTGAGAAAATTGGTAAAATGTAATCTTATTTCTGTGAAAATTGCATTAAATAATATTTTACACCTTCTGTAATATAAAGTTTAGGTTCATTCATTACAAAATTGTCAAGTAGTGCAATCCCTCTAGATTTTTGACCCTTTGCAATGTAAATAAGACCAATTGTTATATCATCAAGAGGTGTTTTTTTATGTCTAATCAATTGAGCAAGTTTTGTATCTAAAAGCCCTCTATTTTGATAAACAGTAACTAAATTTAAGTAATATCTAAAATGGTGTGGATCTCTATTAATAGCTCTTTCAAAACAATCTTGTGCTATATCATAACATTGTAATTTTAGGTATGTTTCGCCTAAATTGTTGTAAAATACAGACGAAGCCTGAGAAGTTGGATTGAGTGAAATTGCAATTTTAAATTCTTGAATTGCCGCAGCATATTGGTATTCATCAAGATACATTAGACCAAAGTTGTTATGTATATATGCATTTTTTTCTGGTTTTATATCTGTTAGTCCAAGCTGAACATCTGCTGCACTTGTAAATAAAGAGAGCATTAATAATAAAAATATAATTAAAATTCTATTTATCATATAGATAATTCAAGTCCTTCATAAGCAAAGTCAGCTTTATCCACTAAATCTCCATACATTTTAGCAATGTCATTTAATTTATCATCATCATAGCTAGGTTCAAAGTGGAAGAAGATAACTTTTTTAGCATGGCAGTAATCTTGACATTCTAAAGCCATATCAAATGTTGAATGTCCAAATCCTTGTTTTGGATAATGAGGATTTAGATAATCTTCTGTTGTATATTGAGTATCATGTATTAAAAGATCACAACCTCTAGCAAAGTTTGCTAATTTTTTATCACCACCGAAATAGGTTTCTTTATCTGTAGCATATACTAAAGATTTACCTTTATAGGCTATTTTGTATATAACAACACCATCTTGTGGGTGAGCGTATGATTTGTATGATGTAATTACTACATCGTCAGGTAAGATTTCAGAATCGTTTAATTCAATATTTAATTTTACAATTGGCTCAGAACCATGTCTTAAAATTATTGTTTCAGTTTCGTTTATATCGCAAATGTTTAAATTCGCAGCAATATCGCCTAAATCAATAGGGAAAGATTTTGTAAATAAAAGTTGAGCCAATTCATCAGCTAAATCTTCATTGTAATTTGTAGTACCAAATACATTCAATTTTGTAGTTGGCAAGTGATTTGGTGCAAAGAATGTAAAGCCCATAATATGATCTTGGTGAATATGGCTTAATAATAAGGTTGCTTCAATAGGTTTTCTATCATTTATATTTGTGCCTGACATTATATGATTTTTTAGTAATTCATTACCCAAATCAATTAAACCAGTTCCTGCATCTAATATAATAAGATGTCCGCCTACGTTTACTTCAACACATGATGTATTTCCACCATATTGCATAAATCTTTTGTTAGCACAAGGATAGCTTCCTCTTACACCTCTAAATTTTATTTTGAAATCATCAGACATTTTTATTTCCTCTTTTGTATTGTAATTGTTACTGTTCTATCTTTTTCATCTCCATAGTAAGTTGATGCATGAAAGACTAATAATTTAGATTTTTTTTGTAATTCATGCAATCTTGTTGGCATATATTGAATTTCAAAAACTGCCTTATTTTTATAATTTTGTATTGTTATAAATCTGAATGCATTTGGATATGAAATAAGTGCCGGTGTGCTTACATGAACAATATTTTCTTCTTGAGTTACCTTAGTTGTGTGGTAATGTCCAGTAAATATACCTATAGGATTGTTATATTTCTTTAAAATATCATACATTTGTGTAGCATTAAGTAATCTGTGGCTATCACTTGAAAACGGTTGTTTTAGTGGTACATGCATAAAAATTAAAACGATATTATTTCCTGCTTTAGACAATTCTTTGTCTAAAAAATTAAGTTGTTCTTGTGGAAGTTCTCCATTTGCAGTAATTCTATTATCAATAATTGGATCAAGAGCTATAACTTTGTAGCCAGTTTTTGGAGTAAAAGAATAATATGTTTTTGAAAATGTATAATTTTTATTGTTTTCACGCATTAAACTAGCAAACATTTCTTTATTTAAATAACCGCCAACACAAATATCGTGATTTCCTGGTACTGCATAATATGGGTATTTTAGTTTGTTTGCATGTTCAAAGAATAAACGCATGTTCTTTTCAAATGGAACATCTACAATATCACCTGTAAAAAATACAAAATCTAAATTTTGTGTATGATTAATTACATCTATTGCATCATCCAATAAGTCTGCAGAATCTGCAGTTAATCTATAAGCTTTATTTATTTTATCTGCAGATAAATGGTCATCACTGATTTGTGCAAATTTTAAGCTATTTGAAGCTCCTGCAGCATTAGAATACACTTGTATACAGCAAGCTGTAATTATAACAAGTGTGGTTGTAAATATGAAATTAAATAGTTTACTGAATAAACTTGAACGCTTTTTTCTTCTCATTTGTATTAAATCTCACTTCTATTTCGTTTTTTATACTATTATAGCCCACATTATCATCAAGTCTATCGTAGATATTTAGTAAAGCCAAGTAAAGCGGTTTGCAATTTTGGTTTTGTGAAATACCATTTTTTAATGTACTAATCGATAAACTTGTTTTTCCTGTATTAAAATAGATACAACTTAAATCAATATAATCTTGGTAAGTTACAGGTGTCACTTGCAATGCTGTATTCATATATTGAACATATTTTGATTTTTCGTCAAGTTTTTCATAGCACTGTGCAAGATTGTAATAATAAATTGCACGTCTATTATCTAAGACTATTGCTTTATTGAAATTAATAATTGCCATTTCAAAACGTTTTAGTCCCAGATTACACAATCCAATATAATTATAAGTTTCAGCGTAAGGATAATCTGACTCAATAATTTGGAAATTTAATAAAGAATCATAATATTCCCCTGCATTATATAATATTTTTGCCAATTCTAATCGATATGTACTTGCATGATTAAGCTTTATAGCTGTTTTTATATAAATTTTTGCTTTTGCATAATCACCTAGTATATAGTAATTTTTTGCTAACATAGAATAAGCAAAATCAGAATTTGGATTAAGTTCTATATATTTTTTCAACGTAAGTATAGATTTTTCGTATTTGTCTGTTTTGAAATAAGAAATACCTAAAGATAAATAAGGTGGTGCAAAGTTAGGATTTAATGAAATTGCATCTGTTAAGTAAGGTATAGACTCAGGTGCATTATTAATAGAAGAGTAATAATCACCTATTAAATAGTATGTCCAATAATTATTAGGATTTACATCTAACGCTTTTTTTAAGTATGCAAGATGTTTATCCATGTCGCCCTTTTGTTTATAAATAAGTGCTAAGTTTATGTACGGCTGAGGATATGTTTTTCCAATTGATGCAGCTTTTTTAAAGTACTTTTCTGCACTTAAAATATCATTTTTCATCCAATAAGTAATACCTAGGTTATTATATGCAATGTAATTTTTGTTATCTATAGCAATTGCTCTAAAAAAACTTTGTATAGCACTATCGTATTCTTCGTTAAAATAGTACTGCTTACCTTGCTTATTGTAATATTCTGATGTGTTTTCAACTTTAAATTTGTCAGTTTTGGGAATATCTAATATTGCCAAATCTGAAATTTTATTCTTTTTGGACAATAATATCGCTGTTCTTGTTAAATCATCATTTGATTCTTGTGGCAGTAATCTATATTTTAATTCTAAGGCTTGTGAATGTTTTGGATTTATCATTAAAACATAATTTATATATTCTAAAGCCTTTGTAGAATCTCCAATTTCTAAGTAATTATTAGCAATATCAAAGTAATCATCTGCCAATTCATTTGAATTACAAGGCATAATAAAAAATGTAAAAATAGCAACTAATATCCAAAACTTTTTCATCTATACTTAACCTTGATTCATACGAATATCTTCGATAATACTAATCTGTTTTTTAGGCTTGCAAGCAGAGCATGAATTCCATAAAATAGTTTGTAATTCTTCACCTTCAGTTCTGTTTTTAAATTGGAAATTACACAAACCTTTCACCATATTTTGACTTCCATCGACTATACTTGAAAAATATTCACAACAATAGCAAATTTTTAACTGAAAGCCATAATCATTCAATTTTGTAGTTAATTCATTTAAAGCTTCTACCATTCTAATTTGTCTGCTTGATGTAAATTTCTTTGTTTTAAAAGTAAATACAACTTTTGCAAGACCATTTTCAGAAATTAAGTCTAACTTGCAAGGTATATTGGCTTTACCATTGGTTGCAAGGACTTTAACAGTATATTTTTGAATATCTCTTTTTGGTGTATTTTTAAAGAAGTATTTTCTAATAAATCTTACAGGAGGTAAATTTTTCAAAATATGTTCAACTGAATAAAATGGGTATAAAACCAAATATAAAAAGTCTTTTGCAAATAATTCAGATTTGATAATACTTATTGCAAAACCTAACAGTAATAGTGAGAACACCGTAAAAACAACAGTAAAACTGAATAAGAAATAAAAATTAAATGTTAAACATAAGAAAAATACAGTTAAAACTGCTGTCACAAGTGCACTTGGTGCAATAAGTGAGAATACATTTTCAATAAATTTAAAATTCTTTGTGAATAGTTGAGGCAAACATTGTTTAAATAGGCTTATACGATAAGTAATAGATGGTCTAACCAATTTGTAGTTATATGATTTTACATAAGATTTTATTGTAGGTACATAAATACAAGGATAACCCAGCTTTGATAATAGTATGCTGTACTTAAGTTCTGTATTTACATCTTTTATGTCTAATGCATCAATTTTTTCAACAAAATCTTTTCTTATCGCAAAAAGATTTGCATCAATTCTATCAGACAATTTAAACAAAGTTCTTGATTTTCTTATAAAGTGATTAAAATATTTTGTATATGTTGTTACAATTCTTTCACTAAAAGTTAAATTTTCATTTTCTATAATAACTGTTTGGCCAGATACAACTGGTGACATATTTAAGGCAACATTAACATTCTCTAGGAAATCGTTTTCAATGTATCTATCTACATCCAAGAATACATAAGAATCAATTGATGTATCCTGACGCAAACTTTCCAATAATATAGGTATTGCCTGATCTTTACCAACGGTGACTCCATCGTTTAGGTTCAAAACTCTTATATTTAGGTTTTCAGGAATAATATCCTCAGAATGATCACTACAGTTGTCTAAAATTACATATATAATTTGATTTTGCATAGGATATGATTGATTCATTAATTGTTCAATCATATTTTTAAGTGCTTCATAATTATTGTGAGCATAAATAATTGTACAAAGCATAGATTTATTCGCATTTACCGAATATTTCAAATCTAAAAATAATCTTTTTTCATTAAGACTTCTTAGAGCTAAAACAAAATAGTAAATGGAAAATATTGCTATATATATATATATTAAATCTAAAATCAGTTCCATAACTATGTGCCTATAATATAATTTTATAAAAAAAAGTTATAAATTGTCAATTTATATAAGAAAAATGTAATATTATTAAATATTTTATTTTAAAATT
>JBJFBU010000072.1:0-5346 GCA_051888595.1 Candidatus Gastranaerophilaceae bacterium
ACAAGATTTTTCAAATACTCATCTGCAGTAATTTTTGCAAAATCTTCAGTAAAATCTAACACATATAAATAGTCTACACCTAAATTTTCTATAGCTTTAAACTTTTCTTTTGATGTTAAAAGATATTTTGGTGAAATCTTTTTTAAAACCGAAACAGGAGAATCTTTGAATGTTACAACAGCAGATTTTAAATTATTATCCTTTGCAAAATTAACAGCTTTTGATATCACAGCCTTATGACCTAAATGTACACCATCAAAAAAGCCTAATGCCAAAGACAAATCTTGTTTATTATTAAACTCTGTGAATATCTCCATAGAAATATTATATTATAAATTAATAAAAATTTTGTCATAAAAATTTTTTTTCATGATAAAATTAATTTCAAGGAACAAGCTCATGAGAATATTCGAGGTTAAAAATAACCTGGTAAAAATTTTTTATGAAACAAGTGATAATCTTTTTTTATCCGGTTTTGTAATGATTAAAGATAGCCGAGAGTCATACATCGGACAAATTATGCATCTTGAATCTAGCAAACACGGAAATGTTGCTATTGCAAAGATTATCTTCAATATAACACCAGATGGAGTTATTACTACTTACTCTGGAACAATTCCAGCAATTAATAGTGCTATCTCAAATATTAACTCCGCTGATTTCTTAAAATTAATACAAGGACAAAACCCTATATTACTTGGAGAATTCATTGAAAACGATTTGCTTGTTTCTGTTGATAAAAGTATTCTAGAAAACAAACTTGTTATCTGTTCCGAAAATCAAGAAAATATTGATTTAACAATAAAAACTTTAAATCAGCAAATCAAAAATTACGATAAAAAAACAATAATTATTGACACACAAGGTGAAAGTATTTTCGACAAAAACACTTTCATTATGGGTGAAAATTTTCACTTGCCGATTAATCATCAACTCATAAATTTTATATATGAAAAAGGCTTAGAATATAAAAGTGCTAGAAGTAAGGCTATCCTTCAAGAAACATTCTTAGAACTTCAATACTATCTTTCTAGTTTAGAAGAACCTTACATTCCAGTAAATAAATTTATTGATATACTTGAAAAACAATATAATGAAACAAAATTACCAGAGCTTGTCCTTTTAAAAAATTCTTTGGTAAAATTCGATGAATATAATGTTTTTGCAAAAAATGTTTTAGATTATAAAAATCTTACTGAATCTTTGAACAACAAACAAACAACTGTAATCAATATTTCAAAAGTTGATGAAATGATTCAAAGAGAAGTAATTTTCTATGTTTATAGCCTAATTAAAGACATTTCTGAAGATTTCTACATTTTTGTAAAACTAAACAACGGAAATTCTGATAAAAAACTTTTAAAACAAATCTTCTCAAATAAAACATCTTTCACAATAACAAATTGTTCCTACTCATACAAATATTTAACAGAATTAAAGAAAATTGCGAAAGATTTAATTCTATTTACACCACTAATTCAACAACAAGATTTTGCAAGCTATAATACACTTTTAACAACTCTTGGCAGAAATGAATTCGTAGTTTATGGTCAATCTACTCAATTTATGCCTTTGATTGTTAAACTTTCAGAACGAACAAAATATACAAAACCAAAGCAAAATCAAACTATTACGCAAGAAGATGTTCAAAAAATTGTTGAAAAACAGTTAAAAGAACAACAAAAACGTTTTGAAGAAGAAAAAGAAAAGAAAGAAGCTTATAAACAACAACAAGAATTAACTCAACAATTGTTCCAACAGCAAGCATCTCAAATGGTATATCCACAAGGGTTACCACAGCAACCGCAGATTTTTTATCCGCAACAACCACCTGTATACCCACAACCACAAATGTTTGCTCAGCCAATGTTTAACCAACCGCAGTATATGCAACCATATACGCAACCTTTTGTTGGACAAGTACCAAATTTTGGACAACCACAACAATTTTTTAATCAAGGAATGCAACCAATTGTACAACCACAAATTATGCAACAAATGCCTCAAATGATGTACAATCCGCCTGTGCAACAAGTTGTACAACCTCAACAAGCATTCCAACAATCTCAAAATTTTGTTCCACCTCAACAAATGGCAAATCAAATGCAAGGAATTATTCAACCACAGCAACAATTCCAACAACAAATGCCACAACAACAAGTGGATCAAACTTCATTGCAACAAAATAATCAATATCAAGCTATTCCACAGCCTCAACAAGCTTCTCAAGAGTTAAATAACGTAGACCAATCAAACATTTCTAAGGAAAACTCTCAACAAGCTCCAAGCGAGGTTACACCACCAATTTTTAAATCAATAGAACCACAAGAAATGCCTATTGAAGCACCAATTACACCAGAAAAAGAAGTTAAAGAAACTCCTGTTCAAGAAGATTCTAAGCACTTAACAGAAGAAGATTTAGACCTAATTCAAGACGTTGATATGTATGAAGAACAAGAACCAGAAATTGTAGAAGAATTTCCGAAAATTCAAGAAGAAGACGATTCATATCTTGACAACATTACTCCTGATGACGATGTCGTAATTGATGTATTTGAGGATAATAATAGTCATGAAGAAACTCAAAATGAAAATGTAGAAGAAGAAGATAATAATAACGAAACTTCTCAACAAGAAAATTCACAACAGACAGAAACAGATATTAAAACACAATACAACATAACTGAAGAAAGTCTTAAGGAAGAAGAAATTATACCTGTATACCCAGCAAATACAGGCAATAAAGATGTAAATTATGAAAAAGGTGACTTAGTTATACACGATAAATTTGGAAATGGTAAAGTTGAAAAAATAATCAACTATGGTAGTAAAAAACTTTGTTCTATATATTTTGAGGGTTTAGGCAGACGTTTGTTAGATCCAACACTTTCAGAATTAAGAAAAGCTAATCCTTAGTAATGGTGTTTCAATATGAAAGATAAAACTATAAAAACTAAATATCCAAAAAAGAAAGTTATGTTCCTTGAACTTTTCATTTGGTTTTTAGTTTTTACAGTTATTGCCATTTTTATAAATTTTGTAAATCAAAATACAAAAAACTCACATCACACATATCAAATATTTTTGCAAGATGTTGACGGAATTATCGTTGGTTCTCCCGTTAGAATGATGGGAATTCCAATTGGTTATGTAAAAAAAGTAAGAATTGTTAATGATATGGTTTTTGTAGAATTTATGCTTACAGAAAAAAATATGGAAATACCTAAAGGCTCAAGAATAACAGTAGAATTTACAGGGCTTGGCGGTTCTAAATCTATTGAAATATACACACCAAATCAAAAAGTACCTGAAGACACACCAACACTTGTAATTCAACAAACAAGAAGATTAGGTGAAGCACTTAGTCTACTTGATTCTATGCTTGGTAAAATTACAGCAATTATGTTTAAATGCTCAAATTTTGCTAATTCATTTGATTCTCATCAAAAAGAACAAACATTAAATATAGATTCATCATTAAGTAATGAAATCCTTAACAAAACAGATAAATGGCTTGATAAAATGGAAGAAAAAAGGTTAAAACATAAATAATATAATAATAGAATACAAAAGGAAGAAATTATGAACAAAGATTTAGTTAGAATTATTGAAAATCCAGTAATTTTTCAAAATTTATGTACAATGCGAAACAAAAATACTGATAGTCAAGGCGTAAGATTAGCTACAAGAAAAATAACTCGTGTACTTTTATATGAAGCTGCAAAAAATTTACCGCTTGTAGAAAAAGAAATTGAAACACCTATAAAAACAACTAAATTTAAAACAATAAAAGATGATATCCAAATCATTATCTCACCAATTTTGAGAGCTGGCTTAATTTTTACAGATGAAGCGATTGATATTTTACCTCAAGCTTGCATTCGCCATATTGGTATGTACAGAGATGAAAAAACTTTAAAACCAGTTTGGTATTATAACAAAGTACCTATGGAAGCTCCAAACCCTGAAAACTTTTATATATACATTACAGACCCAATGCTTGCAACTGGGAATTCTTTAATCGAAGCAATAAGACTTTATGCAGATAAGAAAATACCTATGTCACACATAAAATGTATATGTATTATGGCAGCACCAGAAGGTATAGAAAATATTCAAAAAGTATTCCCCGAAGTAGAAATTATTACTGCAGCTGTTGACGATGGAATAAACGAAAAAGGCTACATTGTACCAGGTATGGGTGATGCTGGCGATAGAATTTTTAATACTTAATAGAAATATAACAAAATCTATACAATTGTACAAATTAAATCCTTATCATGTATAATGGTGATAAGGAAAGGTAAGTATAGTTGGCTAGGTTGGCTTTAAAGTATTTTTTAATACTCATAGTAGTTTTTTTGTCTTTGTCAAACATTGCGTTTGCAATTGATGACACTAGCATAAAAAAGACCGAAGAGGTTATATTGCAACACGAAAATCTCATGGAGATAAAAGATGGTGCAACTTTGACTTTGGATGAATGTATTAATATTGCACTTGCAAATAGTCCTTCTATCAAAAAATACAAAAATTTAGTTACCACAGCAAATGCACTTTTAGGTCAATCAAAAGCATCTTATTTCCCCTCTTTATCTTTAGGAACAGGATATTATGGAACTTATGATAGTATCTCTGGAGGAAGCAATAATTCTGACAATTCCTATGGATTGAATGCTTCGCTAAACCAACTTTTGTTTAGCTTTGGTAAAGTCGGGGCAAAAATTAAAAAAGCAAAACTAAACAAAATAGCCGCAGATTTTGATTTAAGTTATGAAACAATAAAAACAATTTTTAATGTAAAAACAAATTATTATGGCGTTCTAGCAGCACTTGCAAATGTAAAAGTTCAAGAGTCCAATATTTTAATAAATGAACGCCAATATCAACAAACAAAAGCTTATTTTGAAGAGGGTTTGAAGTCAAAAATTGACCTTGTTAATGCTGAAGTTTATCTAAGTAATGCAAAAATAGATTTGGTATCAGCACAACATACTTATGATACAGCTGTTGTCGCATTAAATAATTCTATGTATGTTGAAAATTCACCAAATTATTCAATTGCAAAGTTAGAAACATTTAACTTCGATAATAAATATGCTCAAGTAAAATTACAACACACAGATCAGGCAACTGAAGTGTTTAAAGCCCCTGAGTTGGCTGAAGGTGCAACATACCAAACAAGTGTTCAAAAGAATGAGCTTTTAAATACAGATTATAATGTTGTAAAATTTCCTTATTCGTTAGAAGAATCAATTAATCTTGCAAAAGAAAATCGTCCAGATTTAAAATCATATATCGCAGCTAGAGATGCTTTAAAGCAAGAATTAAAATATCAAAAAATCC
>JBJFBU010000072.1:5369-14376 GCA_051888595.1 Candidatus Gastranaerophilaceae bacterium
TGAAGGCAAAAGGTGGATATGGACTGAATGCAAATAGTAACACTACAAATAGTTTTCAATTTCAAGGAACACTTGATTTTTCAGCAATAAACGCAATGGATATCAAATACAAAATTGATGAAGCAAAAGCTAAATTAGACATTGCAGAAAATGCAGTTGATCAATTGTCAAAAGATATCTATTACAGCGTTCAATCTGCATATGTGAATATGGTACAGCTAGAAAAGAAAATTCCACTTACTGAAGTTAATGTCAAACAAACTTTTGAAAATTTAGAGCTTGCAATGGGCAGATACGAGGTAGGTTTAGGTAACTTTTTAGAAGTTCAAGATGCAATTGTAAATTATAACAAAGCACAGGAAAATTATGTGAAATTAATATTTGATTTTAATGTAGCAATGGCAAAATTAGAATTAGAAATCGCAAAAATTGACAAAAAGGATAACAGTAATAATGGATAAGAAAAAACTCGCAATTATAGGATTAATACTAATTGTTGTGGTATTAGTCGCAATAAAATTAATTGTAGGCAAAGCAAACAAATACCAAACCGAAAGAGCTATAACTCACACTATACAACAAATAGTAGAAGCTTCTGGTACTGTAAACCCTGTAAATACAGTCAGTGTAGGTTCAACTGTATCTGGTCTTATGATGGAAGTTTATGTAGATTTCAATTCACAGGTAAAAGCAGGTCAGTTAATCGCAAAAATGGATACAAGTTTATTACAAGCCAATGTTGACAAGGCAAAAAGTAATTATGACAAACAAAAAGCATTAACTGATAACAGTTTTAAAACATATAATAGATACAAAAATCTTGTATCAAGAAATTTTATGGCAAAAAGTGAATTAGATGCAGCACAAGCTGATTACTTATCAAACAAAGCACTTTTAAATGCAGCAAAAGCAGATTTGGAATATGCAGAACATCAATGTTCTTTTGCATATATCTATTCTCCAGTTGATGGCATAATCGTTACTCGTAATGTTGACCCTGGACAACCAGTTGCAGCAAGCTTTCAAGCTCCTGAATTATTTACTGTTGCAAAAGATTTAAAAGAAATGCAAATAGAGGTTAATGTTTCAGAAGCTGATATAGGAAAAATAAAGGAAAATCAAGAAGTTGACTACACACTTGATGGATATCCAGATGAAGTGTTTAAAGGAAAAGTTTCACAAGTTAGAATTTCACCTACAACAGTTTCAAATGTTGTAACTTACACAGTTGTAGTAAAAGTTGATAACGAAGATTTAAAACTAAAACCTGGAATGACTGCAAATGTTTCAATAATCACGCAAAAAAGAGAAAATGTAGTTTGCGTTCCATCAATTGCTTTAAAATTTGCACCTACAATCAAAGGTGAAATAAAACGCTATGACACACAAGGTGTATGGGTATTAAAAGGTTCAAAGCCTGTTAGAGAAAGTATAGAAACAGGTACCAGCGACGATACTTATACAGAAATAATTTCTGGCAACATAAAAGAGGGCGATAAAATAATTGTAGGCAGTGACGGAAAAGTTGTCGCAAATAACAAAAGCAACAAAGATGGAAGAAAACCACCAATGAGAATGTTCTAATATGGCACTTATAGAAGTTCAACATGTAATAAAAACTTATACAACAGGTGATAGCTCTTTTAATGCTTTAAATGATGTATCGTTAAGCATTGAACAAGGTGAATTTGTCGCAATTATGGGTGCTTCTGGTTCTGGTAAATCAACTTTTATGAATATGTTAGGTACTCTTGATAAACCTAACTCTGGTAGTTACTATCTTGACGGCATTGATGTGTTGAGTCTTGATAGCGAACATCTTTCAGAAATTAGAAATGTAAAACTAGGGTTTGTTTTTCAAGGATTTAATTTAATTTCAAGAACAACAGCTCTTGAAAACGTAGAATTACCTATGATTTATAAAGGTATTGATGAAGTAACAAGATTAAAAAAAGCAAAAGAAGCGTTAAAAATTGTTGGTTTGGAAAAACGAGAAGACCACATGCCAAATCAAATGTCTGGTGGGCAACAACAGCGTGTAGCAATTGCTCGTGCAATTGTAAACGATGCACCGATTATACTTGCCGATGAACCGACTGGTAATTTAGATACAAAAACAAGTATAGAAGTTATGAATTTTTTCTGTGAATTAAACGAAAAACACGGAAAGACAATCATTTTGGTAACACACGAGCCTGATATTGCAGAGTTTTGCAAACGTGTAGTTAGATTTAAAGACGGAAATATAATTTCTGATGAGGTAAAAAAATAATGATAGATTTAAAAACCACATTAAATATGTCAATTAGTTCTTTAAAAATAAACAAAATGCGTTCGACACTTACAAGTTTGGGTATTATTATCGGTGTATGTGCTGTAATCGTTATGCTTGCTGTTGGAACAGGTTCTAGAGAAAAGATAGCAAAAGATATGGAATCAATGGGTAGTAATTTGCTTATGATTCGTTCAAGTTCTGCAAAAAGCGGTGGCGTTCGTATGGGAATGGGTACTCGTCCAACTCTTACTCTAAAAGATGCTGAAGCTATCGAAAATAAAGCTAGAGGTGTACTTGCAATTGCACCATATTCTGCAGAATCAAAACAACTAACTTTTGGAAATCAAAACTGGTCAACATCAGTTGGTGGAACAACAGCACCATATTTGTTCATAAGAAATTACGAAATTGAATCAGGCAGAAATTTCATTCCAGAAGATATCAAAAACAATACAAAAGTTACAATTTTAGGTCAAACTGTTGCAACAGAGTTATTTGGCGACATGAATCCAATTAATAAAACTATTCGTATTGGTGGAATTCCATTTAAAGTTGTTGGATTACTTAAAACAAAAGGTCAATCAGGAATGGGACATGACCAAGACGATTTGCTATTCATACCAATTACAACTGCACAAAAAAAAGTTTTTGGGACATCTTTCCCTGGAACAGTTTCTATGATTGCAGTAAAAACACAAGATGATGAAATTATTGAAACAACCCAAAGTGATATAGAAGAAATTTTAAAATATAGACATAATATTGGAAAAACTCAAGATAATGATTTTGAAATTAGAAATCTTGCACAAATGCAAGAAACAATTAAATCTTCTGCAAGGACAATGTCTTTATTCTTATTCGTAATTGCTCTTGTATCCCTTCTTGTTGGTGGTATAGGTATTATGAACATTATGCTTGTATCTGTTACAGAAAGAACAAAGGAAATTGGTATTCGTATGGCTATTGGAGCAAAAGCTAGAGATATTCGCATACAATTTTTGTTTGAATCCTTCTTATTATCAATTTTTGGCGGTATAATCGGAGTTTTATTAGGTTGCATTATTTCTGGAATTATAGGATTAATTGGAGCTATGCAAGTTTCTGTTTCAGCATTTTCAATAATTTTATCATTAGGATTTTCTGGAATTGTAGGTGTCGGGTTTGGTTATTATCCGGCATACAAAGCTTCTTTGTTAAACCCAATCGATGCTTTACGTTACGAATAAATTTTTACCAAATAAAAATCCCACAAATGTGGGATAAGAATGAGCAATCAAAAGAGTTGAGGATTTACAACTCTATCATAAGCTTTTTTACCAGTCATTTCATTAACTGAAATAACCAACATTTTATTTAATAACTAGCACTTAGGATAATATTTTTGAAAAAATATAATCTTCCTTTTCATTTTTTATAAAAAACTTTGCCCAAAAAATTTATTTGTGATATTTATATAATGTACACAGACGAATGAATAGAAAAGACTGGAATTATGGATATTACAAATTTAAGAAATATTGCAATTATTGCTCACGTTGACCATGGTAAAACTTCAATGGTAGACTGTATGCTTAAACAAAGTGGCGTTTTCAGAGAAAATCAACAAGTTCAAGCATGTATTCTAGATTCAAACGATTTGGAAAGAGAACGTGGGATTACAATTCTTTCAAAGAATATTTCTGTAGACTATAAAGGTTATCATATCAACGTTGTTGACACCCCTGGCCACGCAGACTTTGGCGGTGAAGTAGAACGTGTACTTGGTATGGTTGATGGTGCATTACTTATTGTTGATGCTGCAGAAGGACCAATGCCACAAACAAGATTTGTACTTTCAAAAGCTTTAGAATTAGGTTTGAGAATTATAGTTGTTATCAATAAAATCGATAAACCAGCTGCAGAACCTGATTTGGCTTTAGACAAAGTATTTGATTTATTTACAGAATTAACAGATAATGACGATTTAATTGATTTCCCTGTAATATATGCAAGTTCATTACAAGGTTTTGCTAAAAAAGAATTAGGAGATGAAAGTGATAACATTGCACCATTGATGGATTGCATTATCGAAAACATTAAACATCCAGAAGGTGATGCTAATGCAAATCTTCAATTCCACGTTACAACATTAGACTATAATGATTATGTTGGTCGTATCGCTATCGGTAGAATTAAAAATGGACATTTGAAATCACAAGAAACACTTTCTTTAATAAAAGCTGATGGTTCTATTCAAAGATGTAAAGTAACAAAATTATTCGGTTTTAGAGATTTAGGTAGAGTTGAAATAGAAGAAGCTTTTGCCGGTGACATCGTTGGCGTTGCAGGTTTCCCTGAAGTTCAAATTGGTGAAACAATATCTTCTCTTGATAATCCACAAGCTTTACCATTAATTCATATTGATGAACCAACATTACAAATGAATTTCTCTGTAAATGATAGCCCTTATGCAGGTCAAGAAGGTAAATTTGTAACATCAAGACAACTAAGAAAAAGATTATATGATGAATTAGAAAAAAATGTCAGCATGAGAGTTGAAGATACAGAAAATACTGACAAATGGATTGTTTCTGGACGTGGTGAATTACATTTAAGTATTTTAATCGAAACAATGCGTCGTGAAGGATACGAATTCCAAGTATCTAAACCAGAAGTTATTTATAAAACAATTGATGGTGTTCAAATGGAACCTTATGAAAATTTATTCCTTGATGTTCCGGACGAATGCACAGGATCTTGTATTGAACGCTTAGCTGGAAGAAAAGCTCAAATGCTTGATATGCAATCAACAGGTACACGTTCAAAATTAGAATTTGTAATTCCTGCAAGAGGTTTAATAGGTTTTAAAGGTGAATTTATTAGACTTACAAGAGGTGAAGGTATTATGTACCACACTTTCAACAAATATGGAGAATTAGCAGGAGATATTCCAAAACAAAGAATGGGTTCTTTAATTGCTTGGGAACAAGGTGAAGCCGTTCCTTATGCACTAGACCAATTTGCAGATAGAGGTACTTTCTTCATAACTCCAAAAACAAAAGTTTATAAAGGAATGATTGTCGGTGAAGGAAACAGAGCTCAAGATGTTGCAGTAAATGTTTGCAAAACTAAAAAATTAACAAATATGCGTACATCAACAGCTGATGCTATGGTTGTTTTAAAAGCACCTAAAATCTTATCTTTGGAAGAAGCTCTTGATTACATTGCAGATGATGAATTAGCAGAAATTACACCAGAAAACATAAGATTAAGAAAAGCTGATTTGACTAGAACAAGATTTAACTAGGTTTATATGGCTAAAACAGTAAGGGTTTGTCATTTTAATAAATTAAAAATAAAACAAGACGGTACTATTTACCCTTGTTGTGTTGCTCCTGCGTACACAAATATTGGTAATGTTTTTGATGAAGACATTATTGAAAAAATCGAAAATGCAGAAGTTATTTGTGAATGTCAAATGTACAAATCAATTAAACAAACCCCCGAAGATAAAATAAACTTAAATTATATACATTATGAAACATCAAATGCTTGTCAGGCATCTTGTGTTTGTTGTCCACAAAACAAGGAGCCAATGCAAAATGAGCATGCACTTTTAGAACGTATTAATATGCTCATAGAGCATTATAAACCTAAAAATATAACAGCAATTGGTGGTGAGCTTTTAATTCAAAATGAAGCTTTTCAAATGCTTTTTGAATTACATAAAAAATTCCCAGAAATGAAAATTCATACTATTACAAATTTGTGTGTAGGAGAAGAAAGAATTAAAAAAGCAGAAGAAATTTTTGACGAAATGACAGTTTCAATGCTAGGATTTACGCCACTTACATATAAAAACGAAATGGGATTGGATTTCGACAAAGTAATGAAGAATTTTATGTATCTTCACAACAACAAAAAAGTTGAACTTAGACCAAAATATTTGGCAATGCCAACAAATTTATTTGAAATAATACCATTCTTCAATTGGGCACTTAGTTTAGATGTTGAAAAAATATATCTACACAATATACATGAATTCAGGCAAGTTGCAAACTTAGACACAATCTACTGGAAAAGAACTTTCACTAAACTGGAAAAACAAATAAAAGAAATTTTAGAAACAAATAAAGAATATATTATTGCTAAAGATAGACATTTTATATCAATGCACCAAATTCTTGCTGACAGTATACACATTGATAACAAATATTTAGTAGATAATGGCTTTGACAAAACTATTTTTATAACAATGTAAAATGATTTCACCAATTACACTAATATCCCTATTTTTAAGAATAATTTCAAATCCTTTAGCGAATGTTTACCAAAAAAAGATTTGCCAAAGCAACTCTTCGCTAATATGTAATTTTTATACATATTTTTTTCTAGGACTACTTTGTATACCTTTTGCGATAAACATAAATTGGAAGATTTTACCACAAGAGTTTTGGCTATATGCAATAACAGCAGGATTGCTATGCTCAGTTGGAAATGCTTGCTTGATAAAAGCACTACAAATTGGTGAATTATCTGTATTAGGTCCAATTAATTCATACAAATCCATTGTTGGTATGGTTATAGCAATATTTATCCTACACGAAATTCCATCGTTATTAGGGATTTTAGGTGTATTTTTTATAATCTGGGGTAGCTGGTTTATTTTTGACACGCAAAAAGAAGGTTTTTCTATTGCATTATTCAAAAGAAAAGATATACTTTTACGATTTACAGCACTTTTGTTAATGGGAATAGAAGCTGTTCTTTTAAAAAAAGTAATCATTTTATCTTCACCAATAATATCCTTCATGCTATGGTGCTGGGCAGGAGCTTTTTTTGCCTTAATTTTAATTTTTTTATTCAGAAAAAATTTTACATTAATAAAAAAAGAAGATATCCAAAAGTTTTTAATTATCTGTTCAATGTTAGCAATAATGCAAATTACGACAAACTATGTATTTGAAAACATGCAAGTTGGTTATGCACTTGCACTTTTTCAACTTTCAACTTTAGTAAATTTATTTTTTGGATGGAGATTTTTCCACGAAACAGATATGAAAAAGAAAACAATAGGAACACTCATAATGATAATTGGTTCAATAATTGTAATTCTGAACTAACTTTTAACACTATGTAACGAATTGTAAACATGTAAAACCTCATGATAGCAAAAAAAATCATTACTAACTTTGTATACATGCAAACCAAATTGATTTGCAACTTTGCATGTGCTATAAAGTTGGAACATGCAAGGGTAGAAAACTAGAGAAGGTGTCAAAATGGTAGACAATAGGGCTGCAGGATTTTATGGAATCGGAGGCTCATTTACTTTCAAAAGTGGAGATATTTCGGGCACTGCCGCAGGAACTCAGGATGATAAAATGGGGCAAGGCAATGAATATTATCGTCAAGAAAAAAAGGAAGAGGAATCTCTAAAAGAATCCAATATTCAATTTACAGATAGGAGCGCTCAACTTCGAGCGACACTCAATTCGTTGGCAATGATTAACGTCGCAGGTGTAATCAATGCCAAAAAACGAAAAACAAAGCTTGACGACAATACTGATGAAAAATTCGATGAGAAAGAATTCTATACAATCGCTCGCAAAAGGAAATCCAAATTAACTTTAAAAAACCATTATATTGGTGAAGACGAAGAAGAATTTGACGAAGCACAATAACTAAATCTTTTTAGTGTAAATCTTTAAACCTTAATTAAGATTAGTCTTAATTAGGGTGCTTTGTGTAGATTTAAGTACAAATTCGATGTTAGTATTTGTCCTAACCCATTTTTCAATTTCATTTATTTCTGATTTACCAGATGAATAATCATAAGGCATATAGACCCAATAATTACCTTTTTTAATTCTAGTATCAAGCTCATTTCTTAAAGCTTGTGCTGTTTTTTCCTTTGGCCTTAAAAATATTTTGTCATTTTTCAAATTCACAAACAAATCATAATAACAAAATTCTGGTATCGAAGACTTGTTAATAACAATAATTTCTGACATTTTTATTCTATTTGACATTTGCAACATTATTTCTCGTGCAAAGTCACCTTTGTTTAAGTTAGATATTTTTATAAAATTAATAGCAAACATCAAATGAGGAATTATTATTAGAGAAATCAAAATTCCAGCTAAAATTTTATTATTTATATCAAAAATTTTTACTGCAAAAATCAAAATAAATGGTATCAAAAATATAATCAATCGTTGCGAATAAGGATAAACATTCAAAATTGAAGCAATAATCAATGCCGATTCTGTCAACGCTGTTATCAAAATCAATCGCCAATTTTTATCTTTAAAAGCTAAAATTAAACCTACAAACATCAATATAGTCAAAATTGTGCAAGAAAACATTGGTAATCCAGAAAAGAAATATCTCAAATTATTCATATTTAACTGCGTTAAATTTGATAAATCCTTACTTACAAATTCATTTTGCCAAAAATTTACCATTCCACCAGAATTTTGTGCATAAGAATTTAAAACAAAAAGTTTTAAATAAGCAAATCCGCTTAAAATTACTGGTAAAAATAATAAAAAGAAATTTTTAGGATTTTCTTTTTTAAAACTAAGTGCCATAAATCCACCAAATATAACCATTACAGACATAAATGAAAACCAAGGTAATATCGCTAAAATACTACCCCAGATTAAAATAGTTTTTGATGTCATTTTTGCAAAATCAATATTTAAAAAAATCCACAAACAGACAAGAGCACTAAAAACATCCAAAATATAA
>JBJFBU010000073.1:0-13860 GCA_051888595.1 Candidatus Gastranaerophilaceae bacterium
TAATAAGTGTTTTCTTAATATCTCTTCACTGTCACTTCTAAATGCTTTATATTTACCCAAAGTAATATTTAAATTAGGATAATTATCCCAAAATTCATCAATACATTCTTCTATAGTGTCGGAATTATATTTTATCATTTTATTATTTATATCTGAATTAATATCATAGAAAATTATATATACGTCAGTATATATCTCTGTTTTTAAACCAGTTGGTATCATTGTATAATTCTCCTGTGTTTATTGTGTGTATATTATAACATATTGTTATTTTTTTGTCAAGTACTTTAATTAAACCTCTCATAACTAAAGTCACGGGTGTTCTTGACATATCCAATAAAATTCTTTTCTGCCGTAAATAATTTCTCCTTTTTATTAATAAACTAGCATCAATAAAATTCAATTACTTGATAACTATAATCTATTGAGGCATCTAAAGACCTACTAACAAAACTTAATTTTAGTGAACTTGTACTAATACTACTTACTGACGCACCATATACATCAGAAGTTCTTTCCGAGGCGGTATTAACGATGGCAAACATTTTATTAGAATCAGAAAATCCAGAAAGCGATATTGTTTTTGTAAATGCCTCTTCATCTTGAGTAATAAATGTTCCATGTCCTTTTTGTATATGTTTAATACAACTACTAATGCCTCCACTAGAACCACCAGACAATAATTCATCAACCTTACTAGATAATTGATTCACAATTGTAGTTAAATTGTCAACTTTACTACTTAAATTACTATCAACAGAAGATACGTTAGAATTAACACCTTCTATATCGGTTTTTGTCGAAAGATTGTTAATGTTGTCACTGATTTCAGATATATTATTTTGAACTTCTGATACAGCACTAGCTGTAGTACTAGTAGTAGTTTTTAATGTTGTAGTATCGCTAACTACTGTATCTAATTTAGTATTAATTGGGTCTAAGTCACTTGTAGTTACTAAAAAACTCTTTTCGCCAATTTGCATAATTTCACCTCTATATTACTTATATAAATTTATTTATACTAGTTCTATACTAGCACATTACAATTATACCTACTTTTCATTTTTTTGTCAAGTACTTTAAATAAAAAAACTAAAAGACCTGTCAAAAGACTTTGTTTTTATATTATTATACACACTAATTGTTGTTGGATAAAAAACAATTTTTCCAATAAAACTTAATGAACTGCTGTGAAAATTGTTTTTGTTTAATATTATATTTCCATAAATAGAATCTATTTTTTGCGAATAATCTTTAAATCCATACATATCGGAATCATCAATATGATATCCTGTGTATTTTGCAAATAATTCTATAATATATTTTTTATTTTCATATAAATTCGGAAAGAATGATATAATTTTTTCAAACTCGTCTGTGTTGATTATGAATATATCTTTTGATATTATAGCATTGTTTTCAGACGAAATATTATTTATGTTTGAAGATATTAAATATTCCATAACATATATTTTTTGCTCGTTATAAACAAACTTATTACCATCGAACTCAAACCCGTCTTCTTTTGCTTTTTCCGTTAGAATTTCAAATGTTTTATTATATTCTCTTCTTTTTTTTAACGTATCAAAAGTAGATTTTTCACACATTATTTCTCTATATCCTTTCTGTGTATTTTTATACCGTTAAACCTAGCTAAAATAAGTTCTTTTTTAATCAAATCTACAACATTTTTGTCGTACATTTCATCACTATGAATAAATTTAAGTACGTCATTTAACGACAAATACGTTATATTTGTGAAGTTATAAAAGTATTGTATCAAAACAAATAAGTGCGGATAAAATTCCTTTTTTATTGGGCATTTTTTGATGTCATAATCAACGAGAAATACTGACTTTTTTAAATCATCTATATTTTCAATTTTCTTGTCAAATAATTCGCTACAAGCATTTATAATACTTTCTGTATCACCATAATATTTATTCACAATGTTTCTTAAATTTTTGTTTGCATTATTCATAGAAAATCATCCTTTACCAATCAATAGGCTTGATATTATTTTTTACCAAGAAATCATTTGCTTTTGAAAAATGTTTACAGCCATAAAAATAACGCACAGATAACGGACTAGGATGCCCTGCTTCTAAAACAAGATGATTTTGATTAGTTATTAATTTTTTTTTAGATTTTGCATTATTTCCCCAAAGCATAAATACTTTTGGTTTATCGTCTTCATCTAGTAATTTAATCACATTATCGGTAAATATTTCCCATCCCTGACCTTTATGAGACAATGGCTCACCTTTTCTAACTGTCAAAATTGTATTTAAAAGAAATACACCTTGGTTCGCCCATTTTGTCAAATTACCACTAGAAATATTTATTTCTTTCTCTATATCACTATGTATTTCCCTGTAAATATTAACTAAAGAAGGGGGAACTTTTATACCATCTTTTACAGAAAATGCTAAACCCATTGCCTGACCCTCGCCATGATAACAATCTTGACCCAAAATAATTACTTTTACATTAGATTTAGGCGTTATTCTAAAAGCATTAAATATTTCATTCATGGGTGGATAAACAATATTATTTTTATATTCTGACTTTAAAAATTCTCTAAGTTTTAAATAATAATCTTTTTTAGTTTCTGTATCAAAAAAATCCTGCCAATCATTACCAATATTTACCATTACAATATGTCATCCTTTAAATATTATTTTATATTTTTAATATCACTTTTTTTATTTATGATTCTATTATTTCGTATGTAGCCTTAAATATATCAGGCTTACAGGAATACAACTCACCTTTAATGCCCTTGATTATGTAATCGCCAACATTTACATGATGTGTTCCCTCTAAGGTATCTATAAATAACTCGCATGGCGGCTCGTTAAACTTTAAAGCCCCATAATGTATGACCCCATTTTCAAATGCTTTTACCGCCCACTCAGGAACATAATAATCGCCTTTACAATCTATTAAATCTCCATCATACTGAAATGCTTCTATTACTACAGGTTTCTTTCTATACTTCATTCTTTCTCTCTCCTCTCTAACTCTTTCAGCTTTGCTTCGGCTTCTGCCTTGGTTATAAATATGGTTTTGCCTATTTCCGATAATTCAAACTTGAATTTACTGTTGTTTTTATAAACAACATTTATAAAAGCAGATTCTTCGTCAATACTAATAAATGCAACATTTACCTCATAAGGCTTTTCTTCTTTCACTAAAAGCCAACTTTGCGTTTTTATATTTGTGTACATAGTGTCGCCAATTTTTACAGGCAACCTAAAAAGCAAGCCCTGTTCCTCTAAGTCCTCGTATTCAGCAAGTTTCTGAATAGCTTCATATATACCACAGTTTTTACAACTATCCTCTGATTGCACATCACAATAATTATCACAGTAGGCATATTCTAAAACTTTTAAATCATATCCTTCTGGGGTTTTTATTGTTAATCTCTCCATTACTTTTCGCTCCCCTCACAATCATAACTTTTAGGCTCAGCACTACAACAGTACCAACTATCAGTAACTTTCAAATAATTATACTTCCAACAATCCCCATAATAATCTTCTTTGTCTATGTAATATCTACAATCTTTACAATAGCATTTTGCCAATGGCGGTTTGTTAAAACGGTGTTTGTACTTATATTTCCATTTTAATTTTCCTATTTTATTAGCAATAAAATCTGGTAGTGTTACTATAGCAAGTATCAGAAGTTCTAAAATAAACATAAAACCACATATTTGCAATATAACAGCTATTGTCATATTCTCACTTCCCCTCTACAAGCTCAGGCAGATACACTGGGCTGTTTTCAAAGGTGATAAAGTCGTAAAGCGATGTATTCAAAGATATAGCATAGTTATCTTCGTGACACGGTTTGTCTGTGAAAAACAATATTTCATCTTCCCCTATCTGTCTCACCGCCCACGGCGTACCCTCTGCAATCCTGCCCTTGATTGCTGTTATCTGCTTTTTGGAAAGATTATATTTAAACGGAATAGGATGAATAAGCTCAGAATTATTAATCATCTCAATTAAGTAGCTTGGACTATCTATGTGTTTCCATGCACCATTAGGTTTTTCGTATTGCAAATAATCATCTTTCAATAATCTGTAAGTTCCCTTAAATTTCCCATCAAATCTAAACTCCTGCCCCTCTTTAACGCCTAATATTTCGCTTAGTCTACTCATTCAGTATCATCCTTTTTATTAAATTTATTATTATTTTAGTTACAAAATAAATACTTTCTTTATTTTTTTCTTTATTATTAATTCAAAAATATGTCTACTCCACGAAGAATATCCATTATCTTCTTTAATTTTACAAAAACCATCACAAGTCATATAATCTATAGTTACTAATTTATTTGTATATTTTTTCATTTCGTCACTAACAAGATATAATCGTGATTCATAATCAGACACTTCTTTTACTCTGACAATATCTCCTTCATCAAGAAAATAATTACGCAAATTGTCACCTCTCTGAATTCCACTCATATTCAACATTCCATCTTGTATCTAAATCATTATAGTTATTATAGGTAATATCATACATAGACCTATCACAACATGATGAAAGATAAGTTAAATCATGTCTAATAGATTCGATATTAGTAGTCCATTCACTACTAACATAATAATTATTTGTAACAGAATTACCAGATTCTTCGTTATTATAAGGTAGCAACATTTCATCTGTAAAAACATAATCATCATTTGTATTTAGGATATAATAGAAATTATAAACGCCTTTAACCTCAAATAATTTATTGCAATGCTTTACCATCCCTTTTGTAAAAGGATAAAGACCAGTTAAAATCTTGTTTTTCTCATGCGAATATTCTTCACACATATTATCCCAATCTTTCACAATAACTAAATCACCTTTTTTGTATTTCATACTCAACTCTCCTTTGCTAATATTAACATTTCATCTGTAAACATATAACCTGACGTATCATTTAGTTTATAACCATCATTATAAACGTATTGGATTTCGTGCAATTTATTGCAATATTTTTTCATGTTAGTAACAAAAGCATAAAAAGGTGTATCTATACATTCATAACCACTAGGATATTCATTATACATATCGTTCCAATCTCTTACAATAACTAAATCGCCTTTTTTATATTTCACAACAAATCACCCCTCTTGTATTTCTACTCCTTGTATTTCTTCATTAACAACCATATTATTAATGTACATCCTTATTTTTTCTACGTTTTCAATATCAGGGTTATCTGGTAATTTTGTTTTATTTGCTAATTTTTTTAACTTATTACTATATTCATCTACTATACATATAAAACTATTATCTATTTGACCATTATGTAAAAAATATCCACTTCGAATTTTGCGTAAAAGTTCTAAATCATTTTCTCTATATGTTATTATTTCACCGTTTTCTAAAATATCAAAACACATAAGATATAATCTAATTAAATGCATCATATGTTTAGCTAAATGTAAATCATCCTTTTTTGTATTTCTTTTCCCTAATTTATCATACTGTTTTACAACATTAGTCATTTCCCCTATGAAACCATTAAAATCTCTAATCGGATAATGATTAAGTTTCAAATCAAAGTAAATTTCGTTTTCATAAACAGAATTTTCTGATGATTTATCTATATATATATTTAAATTATTTTCGCCAAACGAATATCTTGAATTTAATTCTGGTATCATATGATTAATTGTCCCATATATATGTTCTAATTTTTTATTTGCAGGATAGCTATCTCTTGCAACTGCGTTTTGTAATCTTCTTAACTGCGCATTGGCATAACCACCAAAAGTATATATTACTCTTTTTGATAAAAACATTTCTTTATTAAGCAAAAGCATTTCTCCAATATAATTATTTATATATGTATCTTTTTTACATCCTAACATTTCTATCACATTAGGATTACAATTTAATAATAATTTTATAAATTTATCAAAACTGTAAATTGTTGTATCTGTTTTTTTATCAATTACTTGCTCAAAATCTTTGCCTAATAATATATTCTCTTTAGAATTTAAAGCAACACCACGAATATCTATATCACTTTCTGGTGTATTAGTTCCATAAGCATAACTTCCACCAAAAGTAAGCAAACAAATTTTATTGTTTAAATTATTATTTTTTCTTAAAAAATCATATTCTGAACTTTTTATCACATTATTAATATCCATTGTTTCACCCCTCTATTAATATACCCCTATTATACCATAATAATAGGGGTTTGTCAAGACTATTCTTTTTAAAAAATTAGGTTATTTTTACAATATTTCCTTTCAATTTCTTCCATTTCTTCTTTATTATAAATTTTTTCTACAAAAGCTTTTTTTATAATACAAGAACTAAGATTATTATAGTATTCAGGTTCTACAAAATCATCCATTGAATCGATTCTTAACTTTAACAAAGCCCTGTCTGGTCTGTTTGCATAAGTAAATGACCCAATACCTTCAAGCATACCGCAAAATAATTTATCCGCTCTAACAAAATCATTAACTTTATATTTAAAAGCAGGATTATAAAAACTTGAATAATCATCGTTGTTAAGATTCGCACACACATATTTATAACGATAAAGTGGAAATTTAAAATATTTATTTGGATTTATTTCTTCATATTTACTTAAATCTTCATTAAAGGGAAGTATACCAACATAATCACCATAACATAAGTAATATTTTTTTGCACCATGTTTATCCAATAATGAAAAATACTTAAATTTAATATTAAGCAATTTTGCTATTTTAACCACTCCGTAATCTCGCACATCTGGCACAGATAAGCTTTCATTATGATTTTCAAAATATTCACTGTCTATTTTAGATAATATCTCTAAGACATTATCTAAAGAAAATGGCGCATCTCCAATTTTTTCAATAACCTTATTAAAATTTTCGCCATATATTCCTGATAATTCAATTTTAAGACTTTCTGGTGAATCAATACATATTTTATTTATACTTAAAGCTATTTTAAACAATTCTCTTGTTCCTATTGAATAACCTTTATTAATATATTTATTAACTCTGACCAACGAACTAATAGGATGTACTGCTTTAGGATTAAAATGAATTGTCTTAGACATATTGTCAATAAAAAAATTCTCGCTAAAATAAAACTTTTCTGTGACAAAATCATAAGCTCCCATACAACACTCAAAATCGAAATGCTCAAATAAATCCTGAATAGATTCATAGAAATCCATATATATCAGTTGTACTTTAATTTTACTAAAATACAATGAAACAGATTTATCACTTATATAAGATATACTTGTATATACTCTTGTGTTTGAAACCAAAAAACTAAATAAATCTTCTTTTGATTTAAAATATAAATCAAAATCATTTATTTCTGTATTATTAAACAAGCTAACAATAGCACCACCAGCTAATACAGCATTATATTTTTGACACATATTATATATATCATCAAAACCCATATATTTTTGTATTTCATTTTTTATTTTAACATTTTCTAATTCGATAATATTACTATCTCTTACGATATTATTATTAATATTTTTCTTAGCTTTACTAAGTCTATATTTATACCTCATTATTCGATAACCTCCAAAAATTCTGACCAAAACAACCATTTAGGTACTGTGGTATCTTCTTTTAAGCATACTAAATTCGGCTTATTTTTATGATTAGAATCATATTCTACTGTAAAAATCTTATCTTTATTATTTTCAATAAAATCCTTATATGCCTTTGTTTTAGTAAAATAATTAGTTCTTGATTTTATATAATCATATTTAAGTTTAACCTTTTGTCCCTCTTTTAAAAAATCAGGTTCTTCATCTGGCATTTTATCAACTATATTAGTTAACCATTTATATTTTTGTGACATCTTGCGCCTTTGTTTTCTATTCAAAAAACTCACCTCAAAAATATTAGTAAAATTGTTGCTATAATTAATAATATATAAGATATTATAGAACAAATAGAAAATATAACTAAACTATAAAATAAATACGGATAATTATCTTTTAGTTTTTGTACAAAAATTACTTTATCTGATAATGGCATATCTCTCAAATCGTTCTTTTGTAAATCAAACTCCTTAAGAATTAAATTACAAATAATTCTTGTAAATATTTCAAAAAACACGCACATGATTAGTGAATTTATAAAAAAAGTCATAAAAATACCTTTCGATTGCTATAGGCGGAAACCCATAGGCTTGCCTATGGGAGGAAACCTTATGGTGGTTTGCCTATACAACTCGCCTTTCCGTTAAATAATTACTTCGTGGTTCTATCAGTTTAAGATTTTTATAGCCTACTGAAGCATTGATATGTGTACCATCTAAAAGCCTTACATCCATACGACCAGTTATTCGTCTGCCAAATACAAAACATTCTTGACCTTTGTAGAGTACCTTATCAAAAAGTCTAAATCCTTTAACTGTATATTCTGCTTGGTTACGTTTTCTGTAACCGCCTTTAAGGATAGTATTCTTGTGTATCTGTCTGTTATGGCACCTGACTTTCCTTTGATAATAGATTATACCTAAAGGTTTTGCTAAAGTATTACCACTTATACAACGAGCATCTATATAATGTTCTTTTGGTAAACGATTCATTATGCGAGTGCTCTTTGTAATATATCCGTATGTCATTGATACGTTAGGATATATCTCTTTGAGCCTTTCATAAAAAGCCCATCGCATGATTCCCATAAATGCAGCGTCTTTAAATGACATTCCTCTATGTATTGTCTTGGGAAGTTTTACAGTTCCTTTATGATAACCAGTATGGCATGTTTCACATAATGTAATAAGGTTATTTGGTGCATCGCCACCAGTCTTACGACTTTCTATATGATGTACATTAAGTATTTTATCCTTGCTTTTGCCTTTACAGCATTGACAGACATGACCGTCTCTGAAAAGTACATATTCTCTGACATTCCAAAAGCCTAACTGTTCACCTTGCTGATATTCAGTACTACTTATCGTAGAATTTTTTATCTTTTGAATATCAAAAGATGCTACTTCTACAATGATTTTTGTAATGGGCAGTATCTTATGTACTTTACGGATTACTGTTAAGTGACTATCCACCTTATTTTGAATTGAAGGCGCTAACCATCCTTCCTTACGCCTACGATTATTAAAACGAGGCTTACGGTAGCGGGTTTTGCGATTTCTTCGTGTTCTGCGGTTTTGTCTACGAGTAGAAAGTAAATTTACTATATCGTTTCTCAGTTCTACATCGGATTCGAATAACACTTTACTCTTTGTAGTTGCCGAAAGACCGATATGTTTACTTCCACTATCGACACCTAAAGTAATGTCTTGCGTATAATTCGTGCTATCATACGCTAATTGTATAGTGAACGGACATCTTTTAATTACCGTTGCCTTTTTGCTTTTTAACAGAATACGGACTTTTGCATGATTTTCCGTAGGCATTAAAGGTTGTCCGTTTTGACTGATGACGTAAACCATAGTCCGTCTCCTTTCCAAATCCTATAAAGGATTAAATTACTCACTCCGAGGAGTGGTTTGTGTACCATCGCCAATGTTAATGAGAGGTTTTTGTGTATGCAACACTGTTCCTATACCGCAGAACTGTTTAATCACATACCTTAGAGCTACAGACTTGGTACTATATCCATAGGTAACTATATATTCTCTCTTAACGTAGCCTTTGTTTCAAGGGTTAGGCTACTCACTTAGGGTTGTTATACAACCCCACGGGCTTGCCTGTGGGTATTAGTGAGTTATTATCTCCTTCTTTATAATTTTTTATTATGGTATTAAGATTTTTATCTAATTTATTATTTTTGTCCTTATCTTTTTGCATTTCTTCTTGAATAATATTATATATTAAAAAATCTTCAAAATTCATTCTCCACACCCCTTACTACAATAAATATCAGCTCTGTTAATTTTTAATAAATTATTATATTTGTTAATTCCAAATATTTTTTGATACTTAATTTTGGTCTTTTCGTTTTTCCAGTCGAATACATTCATATGATAATTAATATAAAATAATTCATCTAAAAAATCAACAACGCTTTTATGTGGTAGTAAATTTGGGTTACATAACAATATGTAAGCACCAACATTGGCATGACTGTAATAATGAGATATATTATTAATATCTACTGTCTTAGTAAACATTTTTCCATAATCGTGCATGATTCCACTATATTTTAAAACATCATCATACCATAACATCTGAGATACTAACATACAATGAGTCCCTAGTGTATATTTGTGATTAGGATTACCTTGATTATATTCTACCATTTGTATAATTGTTTTTTGGAAATCCCTACTAATTACTCCGTTTGTTTTTAAAATATCAAAAAGATTGTTTAGGATAATTTCATCAAATCCCTCTTCTTTAAAAGGAATTTGAAATCTCTTTGCTTGTTTGTATATAACATATTCTGGCACTGGATTAGGTCTATATTTATTATCCTTTATACAATTTTCAATAGATTTAGGACATACAATTGCTATCTTTTTACAATCAAAAGGGATGCTGTTAACACAATCCAACATACACTTTCTATCTTTAATTGTTAAATTTGTAGCATCACATACAACAGTTTCTCCGAATAATAATGATTGTTTTATTCTTTTTCTCATTTCTTCAAAAACTAAATGATTATGTTTTTGGTCTTTATAATCACCAAATAATTCTTTTCGTATTTCGTCAGAAGATATTATTGTAGCTTCTTTAATTGCCTTAGCGCATGTAGATTTTCCACTTGCAGAAAGACCAATCATCATTATAAACATTCTTTCATTCATTATATTACTCTCCTTCATCTATAAACAATTTTAAATAATCATCTTTATATCCCATTTCTTTCAACTTTTTGTAATGACCATTGTGTGATTTGATATAATTATTGTCATTTCCTAAATATTTATTTTTTACATATGACTTATACTCATTTGGCACATAAGTATCAACATAAATCATAAAATTCTTCCTTGAATCCTTTGGGGATTCATCATAATATTTATTTACAATATCATCTGTCTCTTTTATATATCTATATACATATTTGGCAATTCTATTTATTCTTTCTCTATAAGCATTAGGCACTTTGCTTATAAAATCATCTATCGTATCATCTGCTATACTTTTAATAATTGCATTAACAGATGTTAGGTTGGATAATGCGTGATGTAGTAATATATAATCATCCATTTTAATTTTTACCAACGTATTATCAATACTTAATACATATCCTTCTTTTTCATTTGACTTATACTTATCTCTATCATTCATTACTTCGTCAAAGGTTTTATTAAATATTTTTGTTGTTTTAATACCTAATTTATTAGCTATATCAACAACATAATGGTATGGATATTGATATCCGTTTGATTTATTCCTAATACCTATAAGATATAAACCTTCCTGTTCTTTAGAATAAACAACTATATGAGCATCCTTTACAGAAACATATTCAAAAATAAAACAAAAATTAGGATGACTAATAATAAATTCCCTTAAACAAGAATTACTATCTAGATTCAACATTCTTAATCCGTCTTGCAATCTCCATGAATCATCTGGATTGATAGATTGCGAACCACACATTATAATGTTCCCCCCATAATATGTAGCTAATTGCATAGAACCGTCAATTTTGTCTGTAACTTCAATGTTTTTAGCATTACTAATCATATTTCTAATATTATCTTCACTCGTTTCTGGGAGTTCGTTAATATTGAAAAATTTCTTAAACCCACATAATACAACTTTTAATCTTTTTATATCTATTACAATAGTTCTACAGTCTCTATAAAACCCATTATATAAATTCCAAAATTCTTCGTTAGTAATATCTTCTTCGCCGCCAAATATATCAGAATAATTTCCGTATCTAAACAATACTAAATTGCCATTTTGATTTATTTGTAATACAGAAATTATTTTTTTATATTCATCATTGTCTATTATATCTACCCAATAATCTATAACATTTTTATATTCATAACTCGATAAGGAAGCTGATTGATAACCATATATATCATCATTTTTCTTTGATAAGCCACATACAGCTATATAATCATTGTAAATATTCATAAAATCATTTTTTACATTTATTACAAAATCCAAAACAGGATTCCAACTCATTATAATCACCTCTTCTTATTAGTTATATATATTATAACACAAAAAGGCTTGAATGTCAAGCCTTTTTGTGTTTGATTATTTGGTGTAAGTAATACTATCTCCAAATCCAAATTCAAATGGTATTACTGTTATTGTTTTACTATCTCTTCCAATAATAATTTGAACATATCTTACGCCGTTTTTCACTTTTATATCTTCTATCAATTTAGCATATTTAACAATATCACCATCAAAATCGTCAGGTAACTTATCATAACCAATTATATAACTAATTTCTGTCATTAAATAACACCTCGTATATTTTATATAATATAAAGCAAATAATAAATATAGGATAAAATATTCCAACTGTTACAATCTGATATTCCTCTATTATTCTTTTTTTATAAAATATATAAGTTATTAATATACCAATAATAAAATATAATATTATAATCAACATCTATCCCACCTTATCACTATTTGATTTATACTATTTTGGTCTACTTCATATCCTTTAAGTTGATAATAAGAACAAATATCATAATAATAATTATATGATACAGGGTTAAAAAAGTGATTTTTTATATAAAAATCCTTATCTATACATATACGACATCCCCCAATTTTTGCTGTTTTATATATACTTTTATTTATTTTTCTTATTAATTTACTCAAATCTTTTGATTTAATCTCATTTTTTTTAACAAGACCTTTATTATATATATCTTTTACTTCATCAATATATAATATTCCGTACTTTGACCAGTTATTTAAATCAATAATTCTATATAGATAACATAATGCTACAAATACTATCATAATAGTAAAAAACATACTCATATTCACTAACACCATCCCTCAATTCTAATACCATCAACAGTTCTCCATACTTCAAATCCTAAATTTTTATAATATTGAATTACTGTTTTTTCATATTTATTTCCGTTTGGTGATATTAATTCATTATCACATAACGGACAGAACTCTTTATGATGTTTTACTCTGTATAAAAGTTTCTTATTTATCTTTTTTATTATTCGTTTAAATTCTTTATTACTATATTTTTCTCCTTTAGAATTAAAAACAGATTTAGCATCATTAATATCGAGATATTTTCTTAATATGATATAATCAGTTAATTTAAAAATTGTTATAAATATAATATACAAAACACAAATATAGATAAATACTACCAATGAAATCACAAATAATTCTTTCATAATTAAAATAACCCCCCTTTTTTTTATATATATTATATCATATTTTATTACATTTGTCAAGTAAAAAAAATACAGCATAATTTATGCTGTATTTTATATCTCTACGAAAACCTTTTTACTTTTATACTTTATTATTTACTCAACAATCCAAACCTTAATTCCGTATTTCTTACCTAGATTTAAAGCTTCATCGTGAGTAGTGACAGCTAAATCTAAATGATTACCCTTAATATTTCCCCCAGTGTCTTCTGCTATCCTATATCCAACACCTTCGATGTACAATTTAGTTCCTAACGGAATTATACTTGTATCAACAGCTACAGTACGATAAGCTTGAACCATAGCACCCGAAGCTGTTATTCCATTACCATTGCCACAATTGTGTGGATATTTTTCAGTACAATAATGACTAATAGTAAATTCACCTAAATATTTTTTAATTGTATCACCATTTTCCTCAATATTCCCAATATTATCATTATCTAAAGTATTTTTTATTTTTCGATTTTCCTCATCTAGCCCATTAATCATCATTTTATATTGAGAAAT
>JBJFBU010000074.1:0-13729 GCA_051888595.1 Candidatus Gastranaerophilaceae bacterium
GATATCTTAAAACCTAAAATTATACTTATTTGCGGTAATATAGCCTTAAATACGATGTTACCAAATGAAAAAGGCATAACCCGAGCTAGAGGCAAGTGGTTTGATGGACCCTATTGCTCTAAAATGATGCCAATTTTTCACCCATCATATCTTTTAAGAAATGATAATCGAGAAAAAGGTTCTCCTAAATGGCTTATGTGGCAAGATATTCAAGAGATTAAGCGTGAATATGACAAATTATTTGTTTAAAACTTTTGCCAATTCAGCAATTGTTCTTGGAAAGTATTGTTGCAAATAATGAGAACGGATTGCAAACAAATCTTCTTTATTTCGAGTATTTAATAATGCATTTGATTCTGCAATAGCTTCTTGAATACCGTCACCAACATCTGATGATTTTATAAAATAATTTATATGGTTTCTTTGGGCATCAGGAAATGCTGAATCAAATTGAGCTTTTTCTTTTTCAAATATTTCGTTTATCTGCTTGTTATTAAAGATAGACTTTGTCAAAGTTTCTTTTTCTTTAACATCAACTTCGCCATAATCTTTTGCATGACCAAGTTCGTGTAACATTACAAATAAATTATCACCTGTTTTTATTCTTTTATTAACTGCACCATAAGTAGAATACATAATATCGTCAATGCCTTCCAATTGTTTTGCATTCTTACTCAAAGCAATTAACTCTTCACCAGGCATTTGCTTCATTACACTAATTATCTTTTCAGTATTTCCATTAATATAATTTTCAAAATTTATTGTTGAAATTTCGCCAGTTTTTGCATTTTTAACATTTATTGATTTATCTTCAACAGTAATTTCGTATTTTTCATTATTTTTTGAAGAAATAAATTTATTATCTGATACAACTTCAAAGCTTAACGAATTATCTAACAAGACATTTCCATTTTTATCAGTAATTTTATAGTCAGAAATTCTATTACCTTGAGGGTCATCCTCATACAAATATTCTGTTTTTGTACCGTCAACAGAAGTCATATTTTTTTTGATAGTAGTAATACCTGTTTTTTCATCAACTGTTGCAGAAGAAATAATTTTTTCTTTACCGTCAGGAGTTACATGCTTAATGTTCAAAACACCTGCAACATCAGATTGAGTCGCATATTCAGTTCTAATCTTTTTACCATTTTTATCCTTCACAACCCTAACTTCATTTATCAATACAGGTTGTGGAAGTTTTTTAACATTTTCCAAAGTAACTTTTGTTGTTGTGTTATTTCTATAATCTACAGCTTTTTTCACAACAAATTTTCTACCATTTGGACGTGTTATATTTTGATCCTCTTGAATAGAAATTCTATTCAAATCTTTATCTAAAAGTTCTATTTTTTTACCAGAAGCCGAAGTTGCAATAATAGAGAATGCATCTTTGTCATATTCATCAGTTTTAAATTGTAAATCGAAGAAATTGTTTTTGTTACAAGTTGCTTCCATTTCTTTAATTTTTTCAACGGCTTTTTGCGGATTTTTCAATTTTTCATTTTTAGCCAATTCTAGCAAATTATCAATACCAAGATTTGTTTCCGCTAATGTTTTAAATTTATCAAATTCTTTACCAGACAAAGCTTTTGAAATATTTTTTAAATCCAAAGAGCTGAATTTTACACTGTCATCATCTCGTCTAATTTTTGAGATAGATGCCAAACTTTTTAGTTCATCAGTATCTTTAGACAAAAATTCACAAGCAATAGCACTAATAACCTTCGGATTTTGGATTAAATCTTTAAAAGGTTGCCATTTTTCTGGAGTTTTAACCAATTCGTTTTTAATGAATTCAATTTTTTCATCATTAAATTTTGGAGTACCTTTTATACCTTTCATACTTCTCAATTCATTTTCTACATTTTCTATGTTAAATTTTGATGCAGAAGATTCAAAAGTATCTGGTTTTTGAGCAGGCAAAAAATTTCTGGCTGATTGTTGTTTTAAGTCAGTTTTCTGTACAGATATCGTTTCATTAAGCTTTGTTATATTCATGTACAACCTACTCTCTATACTATTATAAAGTGTTATTTGGATACTTAAATTTCACTTTTTTAGAAAATAGTTACATATATTTACAATGAAAGTTTTATATAATTATCAACAAAGATAATTGTTCTCTTACTTTACTTTTTTCAAAGATGATAAAAAGTTATTAGTTTGGACATCACCATCAACTGTTGTTAAAAATACTTGAGCATTTTCTTCACCAACTTCAAGTTTTGGAAGTTGAGAAAGCTCAGCCGCATAATAACTTGTTTCACCATCTTTAGCACTAGTACCAGATTGAAATTTTTTAGCCAGTGTGTTTAATGACAATCCTCTCAAAAATCCAGCAAAACCCTTGTGTTTATTGCTAAATTTTGTATAAATTCTTAGAGAAGAATCAAATGTTTCTAAGTTAATTCGTCCGATGATAAATGCACTCAACTGTGGAGATGAAGATTTTATCATCATTCTTTTTATTATATTATCTCTTATAGTCATTTCACCGGAAATCAAATTAAATGAACCTTCTGGAATATTAACTAAATCAAAAATTGTTGATGGGCTAATCATTACAATAGGATTTCTAAACAATGCTGCCATATTTAAAACATATTGAACTAATCCAAGTTTTGTAATAGAACCATTTTTTATCGCAAATCTTATTGAACCATTTAATTTCGCATTTTTATCCGTATAAAATTCTAGTAATGCACTTGATTTACCTGAAATTTCATTTGGTAAATTCAATATTGTCAATGCAATTAAGTTTGAGTCTACATCTTTTGCACCTAAGCGAATACTGTATTTTTCTTTTGCCAAATCGCAATATAATTTTAAAGTTGAAATTCCTTCTGCAAAATCAAATTTATTTGATTTAACTTCTAAAACACCTGCTTTTGTAAGAGTTAAATTTGCATGTAAATTTCCAAAATTAATATCTTTATACTCACCTTTTTTAACATTAAGTTGACATTTTTCAATTGCAATTAAGTTTGGTATAAATTCAACTGGCGTTTCGTTTTCATCTAAATTATTTGATTTTTGGGTATTTTTTTCTTCAATTTCAAAATATTTTGTTGAAACACTACTTTTTGCCATGTTTCTTCTTATTTCTGCACGTCTTGCTGAAGTCATAGTGTTTGGCTTTGTTGATTTTGGGGCAAAGCTTTGCATAACTTTTTCAACATTCAAATCCTCTATATTCAAATCAATATTTTTAACAATAATAGGGAATAACATTTCATTTTTGATATCACCACTAAACGTATATTTTGTACGACGGAAACGACCTTCTGCAGTCAAATGAACATTTTTTACATTTGTTGAAAGTGTACCTTTTCTAATATAAAATTTTTGTCCGACAACTCTAACATTTTTCATATCTAAATTGCCGTCAAGATATGGTTTTTTAGTATTAATATATTTTAAATGTCCACTTATTGTTCCGTTTTGAAGAATTTTTTGACCTGCCAACACGTTAATAAATTCACTTGGTAACGGTTCTGGAATATCAAATTCAAAATCTTTTATTGCACAAGTAACTGAATTCAAATTCCCCCTCATTGTTATCATAGGTTTTTTAGGTGCAACTTTTTCAGCAATATTTTCTGAAATATAATAATTTATGTGTTCTATTGCTATATTTGCACCCTGTAATATCAGCTTTATACCAATTGCTCTATCAAACTTTGTAGGACTAATAGATGTATTCTCAATTAAGACATCTGAACCTGTAGGAACTTTTGCTCCACCAGCAACTTCAACTTTTCCTGAAACATCATAAATAACTCTCAATGCAAATGGAGTCTTTCCTTTTAGTGATATATTGCAATTTGCTAGTTTTGAAATATATCTTGCAAAGTCATTTGTTGCATCTCCAGTAATTGCAAGCATTGTATCTACTTTTTTTGTATAATCTTCAACTTTTCCTGAAAGCTCTACTTTATTTGCTTTTCTATTATCATAAAAACCTTTAAAATTTTCTATTTTGATATTTTTAGAATCAAAAATAAGTTTTCCGCTTGTGACAGAAACAGGTAAATTTGCAACCGGAATCAATTTAAAATTGATGTTCTTTACATTAACTTCGCCATTCATATTTTTATCTGTAAATTTGAAATTAAATCTAATTCTACCAGTTAAATCTTTAAAACAAGCCAAAACATCACTACCATTTGGTATTACCAAATTAGAATTTAAAAATTGCTGAATACTTTTAATATCGTAGTCGTTTGAATAAATATTAAAATCAAAGTGTTTTTCATCCGCAACAGAATTTATATATACTTTTGAACGATTTACAATGAATTCAAAATTATCTACAATTAATTTTTTGTCTTTGATGTAAACCTTGTCAAAATCTTTAAATGCCAAACGTAATTTATCATTTTGATTATCTACTTCAACAAAAATACCAAAATGTACAAATTTAGGATTTCTTGTTGAAGTAATTTCTAAATCTCTTGCCAAAAGCTTAATTGAAACCTTTTCATTAGCTTTATACAATACCATACATTTTTTTATGTATAACAAGGAATTGTACCATTCTAGCTTAATTTTAGATGGCTGTTGCTCCTGACCTTCTTTCATTGTAAGCTTTTGAAGTTCATTCACGTCAACAAATATCTCATCTGCACCAAGTTTTTTTAATATAATTTTGTTTGCATATATTTTTTTAAGTGAAATTTCACTATCTAAATTATCAATATCAAAAAGAGTTTTACCATCTTTTAATAATGAAATACTGTCTACTTTAAAAACAATATTAAACTTTAAATCTGTTTTTAATACAGGTTTTTCTATCGCAAAATCAGCATTAATACACTCTTTTATTAAATTTTCAACATACAATTGAATTTTTTTATTCGATACCAACGATGGTATAACAAATAAATATAACGAAATTAGAAAAATTATAATAAAAATTATAACTCCTAAAATTAAACCTATAAGTTTATTTTGAATACTAAATAACTTCTTCATGGTGATTAAATTATAACATGTTTTATGATATTATACGAATATGCAAAAATTATTAATTACATTTTTTATAATTTTAATTTCGCAAATCTGTGTTTTTTCAGCAGAATTAATTAATCCAAATGACAATTTAAAAGTTTACGGCTTAAACAACAAATTTGGGTTAAAGGACAAATCTGACAAAGTTGTTGTTTATGCAAAATATAAAAAACTTATCCGTCTTGGAAATTCAGCTTGGATTATTCAAGAAAAAAATAAATTTGGTGTGATTGATTATAAAGGAAACTACTTAATAAAACCTAAATTCTCTCATGTTGAGAGAGTTTTTGAGAAATTTGTAAAATTGGGTAATGAAAAAGATTATGGCTTATATGACGAAACAGGTCACGCTGTTATTCCACCCGAATTCACATCCATTGAACCTCTTTTTGGCAAAAGATTTAGGACATGCAAAAATTACAAATATGGAATTTACAACGATAAAGGTAAAATGATTTTAGACAATGAATATGACCTTATCTATATGCCAAATCCTAAAATATTAAGACTGCAATACAAAGGTAATTGGTATGAAATTGAAAGCATATCACAAGATGATATTGTAAAATTACCAGAAGATGCAATTACAGTCGAATTAGATAACCAAAAATTTAAAGTCACTCAAATACTCATAAATACTGGCGTTAGCACTGGTTATACTATTGTAACTGCAACTGATTATATTTTGAAAGTATTTTCATCAATCTCTCCAGCTTATGAAGCTACAATTGACGATTTAATGCTTTCCCAAGGTGCTGAAACAGTTTCTATATTCGTAAAATTAGGTTGGATTCCAAAATTTCCTTTTGTATATGTAAAAAAATATTGGAATAACCTTCTACAACCGAACAAAAGCCCTCTCGCTGATGTTAGAAACGAAATAAAAGATCAAATTAAATAAAACATGCAACAAGTAAAGCGAATTTTACAATGTAAAATTCGCTTTATTACTATATTTTAGGTATTTGTGTTATTTTTATTATCTTATAAAGTTTGTTTTTACTTTTTCAGGCAATTGTGGATGATTGATACCATATTTTTTACCAAGTTCAACACATTGAAGAAGCCATGCCATATTTTGTCCTAATAAATTCATTATTTGAATGCCCTCTTTATCTTGTACTACTTCTTCAGGACAATTTCCATGAACCATATTCCAATAATTTGAAGATACAACTGGCATACAATTTATTGTAAAATGCTTCATTATAGCATCTAAGCTTGCTGTTGTACCAGAACGTCTAGCTGAAACAATTGCTGCAGCAGGTTTATACCTAAAAGCTTCACCGCCAGCATAAAACATTCTATCCATTGCAGTTAGCAATCTACCTGCTGGATGAGCATAATACACAGGCGAACCAAAAACAAAACCATCCGCAATTTTTGCCTTTTCAATTAAACTATTAATGATATCATCGTCAAAAACGCACTTGCAACTTGCAGTTTTTCTACAAGTTCCACAACCCATACAATCTCTTATTGGCTTGTTACCTAAAGAAACAATTTCTGTATCAATATTATGTTTATTTAATTCATCCTCAATTAATTTTAGTGCAGTGTATGTACAACCTTTAACATTTGCACTTCCATTAATCATCAATACTTTCATGTTCTTCTCCTATTTTAATGGTTCAAAATCTTCTACGCCATGTTTACAAAGTGGACAAATAAAGTCTTTTGGCAATTCTTTGCCTTCATAAATATATCCACATATTTTACAAATAAAACCTATTTTATTTTTTTCAGGTCTAATAACCGGTTTTATTTTATTTAAGTAATAAGTATAAGTTACAGATGGAACATCTGAAATTACCTTTGAATCCTCAACTTCGGCTATAAATAATATATGAGATTGAAAATCCATTTTTGAAATAACTTTTGCAGAAATTGTTGCATTTGAATATTTTTTCAATGCCAAAATACCATTTTGAGTGCGTTCTGTATAAGTTACATTCTCAAATTTTTCACACTCATGACCTGTTTGATACCCAAAGTTTTCAAACAAAGTAAATGGTGCTTCTTCGGTCAAAACAGACAAGTTGAATTTTTCAGATTTATCAACCATTTCGCAAGTTAAACTTTTCTTATTAACTGAAATTGCAATTATATTTGGATTACTAGAAATTTGATTTACTGTATTTATAATACAAGCGTTGTCTTTGCTATCATTATTTACACTCAAAAGATATAAACCATAACCTATTTTAGACATTGGATTATTGCTAACTTTTCTTACACTCATAGAGGAATATATAGCATCAACAAGCTTATCCAACATTTCCATTTGTTCTTGTTTTAAAGAAGATTTTACAGAAATCATCGGTTCAATAATTTCAATGTCAGACATATCTTCAAACATTTTTCTAATTAAGCTTCCTGCTGTTGCAGCCCAAGTACCATTATCTATAATTGCAACTTTTCTATTCTTTAAAGAATGAGCTTTCAACTCTAGTAATGCAGTTTCCATATTACAGAAAATACCCGCATTATAAGTTGCAGAAGCAACTACAATATGTGAACATCTAAATGCTTCAGAAACAATTGTAGAAAAATGAGTTTTAGAAACATCATACATTTTAATATTTTTCACACCTTTATCTGCAAGTTTTGATGCTAATATTTCAACCACATTTTCAGTATGACCATAAATTGAACCATATAAAACTAACACTGTTTCTTCTTCCGGTTCATAAGTTGACCATTTTTGATATTTTTCAACAAACCAACCAATTTTATTTCTCCAAATAGGACCATGTAGTGGACAAATCATTTTAATTTCTACTGTTGAAGCCTTCTTTAACAATGCCTGAACTTGTGTTCCATACTTTCCAACGATATTTGTATAATATCTTCTTGCATCATCAAGCCAATCATTTTCAAAATCAACTTCATCTGCAAATATATTTCCATTTAAGGCTCCAAACGTTCCAAATGCATCAGCTGAAAATAGAATTTCGTCTGTAATATCGTATGTTACCATTGCCTCTGGCCAGTGTACCATCGGTGCCATTATAAATGTTAGTTTATGTTTTCCTGTTTCTAAAACATCACCCTCTTTTATAATCATTGTAGACTTTTCTACATCAAAAGAGAAAAATTGTTTCATCATATTTTTTGTTTTAGCATTACAAACAATTTTAACGTCCGGATATCTTAAAACAATATCTTTAATTGTACCTGCATGATCAGGTTCCATGTGATTTACAATCAAGTAGTCTAAATTTTTGTCACCTAATTCATATTCTAAATTTTCTATAAATTCACTTGCAACACTTTCATCAACTGTATCTAAAAGTACAGTTTTTTCATCTTTTAACAAGTATGAATTATAAGAAACACCTCTTTCTATCGGAAAAACATTTTCAAAAAGAGCTAACCTTCTATCACTTACTCCTAAATAACTTAAATCTTCTGTAATTTTTTTCGTATTATGCATATCTTACTCCTTATTAAAATTTTCACTTAATTATATCATAAAAATAAAGCGGTTTTCTAAAATATCAAACCGCTAGTTTCCTTATCTCTCTTTCCTAATATGTTATTATAATACCGAAGTTAATGAGGATGCGATACCTTGCAATCCATCATTATTTTTATAATTATCTATAAGCTTTTGTATAAAATTACCTGCCAAATTTTTTATGCTATCCCCTAATTCAGACTTTGCAACTGAACCTGCAGCCTCTGTATTAGAAGATTTTTCTGTTATTTTATTTAAACTTTCTTTTAACTCATCTTGAGAAATTTTTCCATCTCCATCTGTGTCTAAACTACTTACTAATGAATTCATCAAAGAATTAATCAACTGTTGATACGCATCAACTTCTTCTGAAAGCTCCATTCCTGCAGGCATGCCAAGTTTGTCTTGTGTAGGTTTTGTATAAGACATCTCTTCTTGTGAAAGTTGCCCATCAGAATTTGCATCTAAAGTTTCAAATTGTTCTTGCAAACTTTTAATAAATGCTGCTCCACCCTCATCATTTGATGTATCAATCGAAGTTAATTCTTCTAGAGATAGACCCTTTACACCATCATTGTCAGCTTTGTTCATTTTACTAAACATTTGAGCCATCATTAATTGTATATCATTATTTGAAGCAATTGAACTAACTGTTGCTACCATAACCTACCCTCCAAAATCTATATTGTAATTCTATCGATTTTAAAGGTTTTTAAAATCCACTATTAAAATGATTTTTTAAACATCCTTAAGTTTAAATACATTATACATTTCAACAATAGAAAACAAAATAAAAGTACCAAAAACCAACAAATATGATTTTGAAGAATATACTAAATGTCCAAAATTATTTGAAACAGGAACATAAACATCAAGTAAAACACCTACTAATGATGCTAAAATTCCAACTGATAAAAAGAAACAACAATTCATAATACTCAAAGCAGTACCCCTAACTTCATACTTATTTGTACTATGTATAATCGGTACTAACAATGGTGACATCCCACCACCAACAGCTACTAACATCATTAAATAAGCAATACAAATAGTTTTAATTTCAAATAACACACATAAAAAAATTATTATAAAAATTGTTGTTGTTGTTAAACAAACTCCCTTCATAAAAATTACTCTGCGATTATTAAATAATTTACTTAATGTCGCTAATGACACACCAGAAATACCAGCTATAACAACCATTACAGACAATATTACAGAAGCCTGTGTAGAAGGTAAATTAAGAAAATCCTTTAAAAATTTTACCCCCATAACTGTTTGTATTACATAATACAAACCATAATTTAAACCCGCAAACAAAAATAAATTATGATTAAATTTGTTTGATAACACATCCTTAAAAGACTTTAAAGAAAAGATTACATGTTTATTTTCAGGGATATCATGCAAATAATGTAATACAAATGCATACGCTAAAATTACCAAAAGTGTTATCATACCCAAAACATTCGTTACTACCTGCCACGAAAATTTTTCTGCAAGCATCATAAACGGTGCATTTGCACAAACACCACCCATATAACCCATTATTAATGTTATTGAGACAGCAATCCCAAAATATCTATCAGGAAAACATTTTTTTACTTCTTGAATTAAACTCAAATAAAAACATGCAGCCCCTGCTCCTAATAACATTCTACTCAAATATAGTAATGGTAATATCTTAGTATTAGGAAAGACTAAAGCTCCAAGAGTAAATAACACACCACCCCATAATATAACTTTAACTCCACTAAATCTATCCACAAGCATTCCAACTAAAAGTAAACTTAGTGCATAAGAATACATAAATATAGCACCAAATGAGGTTATAATTGGAGCTTTTGCACCTAAATCTGTTTGTAAAATATCAAATATTGCCCCTGGAATGGCAACTCTTTGAAAATTTGCCATTATGTACAAAATTACACCAAGTATTATTAATAATATATGTGTATAGTATTTTCTCATAGTTCTTTCTTGATTAAATTATACAACTAAAAAAAGAGAACTAAAGTAAAAACTTTAGTCCCCTTGAATATCTATTCTGATAAATATTAGTAAACGATAGTTAATTCGTCACCAGCATTTAAAGCTGAATCATTCACTGAGCTTGGTAAAATTAAGTATCTAACTTCATCACCAAATTCATATAAAACGCCAAATGAACCACTTACAGCTAATTTAGCAACATCATAAATACCATAACCAATTGTTACAAAGCCTTTACCAAAGCTTCTTAAACCAGCCATTGGTTCTAATGATGCTGTGTTAGCAAAAGTATTTGATAAGTTATCACCTAAACGTTCTGTACCGTTTGAGACAACTGTTGCAGCAGATGATACTGTTCTACCAGCAACACCAGCAACTCTGCCAGTAGCTGAGAATGGAGCACCTAAAACTCTTGCAACTACATTTGTTGTTTTTACGTTATCAGCTGAAACATTAGCTACGTTTATAGGGAAGTCAACTTTTGTATTACCGTTTTGGATAGATACAAATCTAACTTTTACATAACCAGGGTTTTTAACACCAGGTCTTACAACTTCTACAACTTCACCTTTTACTTTTGAACCTTCAGCAAAGCATTGACCAGCAACTCTTGCTTCAGATTTAGTTACAGCGTAGAATGTATCACCAATGTTTGCATGTCTTGCATCAACTCTTTCAGAAAGTCTAACTTTCATAGAAGATGTTTTAACACCAGCATTGATAAATTTTGGATTGTAATATTTGTTGTAGCTTAATGCACAAACCAATTTGTAAAGTTGTTCAGTTGTTAAATATTTCTCACTAGCAACTTTGCCCAAATCAGGAAGATTATTTAAAATACCAGCTTTCATTACTTTTTTAGTAGGAAGAACAGCCCAAGTTGGGATTTCTTTCATTTCATATTTGTTTGCTAATTTGTCCAAACCTGTTTTTGTATCAACTTTGTTTGTTAATAATTGAGCTAATGTAGCGAAAACTTCTGCTTTTGTAATTTGTTGGTTTGGACGGAAGTTTTTGTCTGGGTAACCAATCATTACATTTGCACCAAGAGCTCTGTAAATATAGCTTTCAGCCCAAGAACCTTTTACATCTTTGTAACGGTATTTTGCTGAAACTGCTGGTAAATTTAAACCTTCTGCCATAGCATGTGCCATTTCTGAACGTAATACAGGTTTTTTAGGATCGAATTTACCGATTAATGATTCTAATTTTGATAACAAGTTTCTTGCTTCTGAATCAATAAGAACATTTTCTTTTTCTTGAACTGTCATTACATCATCAGTTTTTAAAACTTTGTCGCCTACCAAGTAAACACCTTCACCTTGTGTTGATTGAATTTGCGAACCAAACATTGTTGGATGAGCATAAGCTTCTGTTCTAGAAACATCAGCTGCAAATGCAGTAGATGTAACCATTAAAGCAACTGCTGTCGCAAGTAATGTTTTAACTAATTTCATCTTTTTCTCCTTCTATGTACACACATATCTACATATAATTCTTAATTCAATTATCTTAAAAAAATAAAAAAACACAACATTTGTTTAGAAATTTTAAACTAAATTTAAAATTTTAATTTTCATTATTTCTAAAACCACAAGATGTTGATATTGTACGACCTATAGACTGTATTTTTGCACTTATACATTGTCTACAATGAGAAGGAGTATCACCTGTACAAATTTTATTTGGATAAATTTCATATTTTTTACGATAATCACCTTCAGTAATGTTTGGCATTACAACATTGGCACCTGACTGTAGAGCTATCAATCTACCATTTTGATTTAATGTTTCCATTGCCGTAGTTGCTGGAATATTTATATTTTTCAGTAATATTCTAGTTATTGCCATAACTTTTAAACTCATACCAAAATTATCAAAAGGACTTTCACTATTAGCTAAAGGAGTATTTGGGTTAGGAATAAAAGGTCCTATTCCAATCATATCAAAATCATTCTCACAAAAGAATATTATATCTTTTGCTAAAGATTCTAATGTTTGTTCTGGCAAACCAACTAAACAACCAGAGCCAACTTCATAACCAAGCTTTTTTAAATCTTTCAGGCATTGTACCCTTTTATCAAAATCCATATTTGGATGCATTTTTTTGTACAATTCCCTGTCTGTTGTTTCAATTCTTATCAAATATCTATCACAACCTGCATCTTTAAAGGCTTTGTAATCTTCAAAACTTCTTTCTCCAATGCTTAATGTCAAAGCAACATTCATTTTTTTTATTTCTGACACAATTTCACAAACTAAATCTGTATTAAAGTATGAGTCTTCACCAGACTGAAGAACAATTGTTCTATAACCTAAATCTACACCTTTTTTAGCAAAACTGATAACTTCTTTTTTTGATAATCTGTATCTGTCTATATGTTTATTTTCAAGCCTTAATCCACAATACTTGCAATGGCATTTACATATATTTGAAAATTCTATCAAACCTCGAAGATGAACTTCATTTCCCACATATTTTTCTCTAATTTTGTTTGCAACATTTAAAACCAAATCTGAATTGTCTTCTAAAAGGGTAATAATTTCATCTTCAGAGAGAAAATTATTATCAATTGTTTTATCTAAAATTGTCTGTATCTTATTCATAGCTAAATAATAACATAAATAATTTTGTGGTATATTGAAAACAAAAAAGGAGATTAAAAAATGATTATAAATTTTGACGAAATAAAATCTAATACATACCCAAATTTCTGTGGTGGAAATGGTGCACTTACAATAAAAGCTTATGCAGACAATTTAAACAAAGCACTTATTGGTGAGCTTGAGCCGAATTCAGAAGTTGGATATCACACTCATACGACAAATAGTGAATTTTACTTTATTCTAAAAGGTACAGGTGTCGTTCAATACGATGATAATGAGGAATTAGTAAAGGAAGGATCTTTGCACTATTGTCCAAAGGGTCACAGCCATAAACTTACGAATACTGGTTCAGAAAAAATGACATTTTTAGCGATTATACCTGAACAATAACGCCAATATATTACTTGCAATCTTTTTTCATTAAATTATTTAAGATAAAAATAGCAGTTAAAATTATTATCGAACCTAGTATAAAATTTACTGGGGTGATTTTTTCACCAAAAAATAATATCGCAAACAAAATACCCAATGGTATTTTTAGATTGTTCATTATCGCTAAAACATAATGTTTAACTTGTTCTGCACCTTTATTCCAAAACCAAAAACCTAATCCTGTTGGAACTAGCCCCAAATATAATAATGATAAAATTTGTGATT
>JBJFBU010000075.1:0-13412 GCA_051888595.1 Candidatus Gastranaerophilaceae bacterium
CACGCTGACTATGTTAAAAACATGATTACAGGTGCTGCTCAAATGGACGGTGCAATTCTTGTAGTAGCAGCAACAGACGGTGCAATGCCTCAAACTCGTGAACACATCCTTCTTGCAAGACAAGTTGGTGTTCCAAACTTAGTAGTATTCTTAAATAAATGTGATATGGTTGATGATCCAGAATTATTAGAATTAGTAGAAATGGAAGTTAGAGAACTTCTTTCTTCATACGAATTCGATGGTGACAACATTCCATTCATCCATGGTTCAGCTTTAAAAGCTTTAGAAGCAGTTCAAGCTAACCCATCTATCAAACGTGGTGATGACAAATGGAGTGATAAAATTTGGGAATTAATGGATGCATTAGATACATACTTCCCAGAACCACAACGTGAATTAGACAAACCATTCTTGATGCCAATTGAAGACGTATTCTCAATCACTGGTCGTGGTACAGTTGCAACTGGTAGAGTTGAACGTGGTATCGTTAAAGTTGGTGATGAAGTTGAATTAGTTGGTTTAGGCGAAACTAAAAAAACAACTGTAACAGGTGTTGAAATGTTCAGAAAATCACTTGACCAAGGTCAAGCTGGTGACAACATTGGTGCTTTGTTAAGAGGTATTGATAAAACTGATATTCAACGTGGTCAAGTTTTAGCTAAACCTGGTACAATTCACCCACACACAAAATTCACAGCTAACGTTTACGTTTTAACTAAAGAAGAAGGCGGACGTCACACTCCATTCTTCCCTGGTTACAGACCTCAGTTCTACATCAGAACAACTGACGTTACCGGTTCTATCAAATTTGATGGTGAAATGGTAATGCCTGGTGATAACGTAGTTATGGAAGTTGAACTTATCAACCCTGTAGCTATCGAAGAAGGTATGAGATTCGCTATCCGTGAAGGTGGTAGAACAGTTGGTGCCGGTGTTGTAGATAAAATTGAAGCTTAAGCTTTATTTTAAATATACACAAAAGAGGTTTGTTGAAAAACAAACCTCTTTTTTTATAAAAAGTATAAAAATAAAAAAGAATTGATACAACCAATTCTTTTTTATTATGTAAAATTAAATTGTTTTTATTATGCAATACCTATTTGTCGCATTGGCATAGCTTTTTTACCTAATTGAGCTGCACTTGTTTGAACAGCACCATCTTTAATGCCCAAACCAACGTATGACATATCATTAGAGAATGGATTTCCACCGTCAGCACCAGCTCTTTTTACCGGTGTAACAGGTTGAAAAGGATTAACTCCTTGAATTTTCTTAGCAAATAGATTGTTATTTAATGCTGAAATATCCAAACTAAATATCCTTTCTTTCTATATTATTATTAAATCATTTCAATTAAAAAAATTGCTAAAATATTAAGCAAATGTTTACAATTAAATTTTAATTATTATTGTATTGAAGTTTTTTTTTTGCTAAAATTAACGTGATAATGATACTTTGAGGGGATAAAAATATGTCAAAACGTGTTTTATTATGTATTATGGATGGCTGGGGAATCGGTGTAGGTTCTGAAAAATATAATGCTGTAAAATTAGCAAACCCAGTTAATTTCAACCATTTAAAAGAAACAGAAAAATATACACAAATTCATGCAGATGGTGAATTTGTAGGTTTACCACATGGTCAAATGGGCAACAGTGAAGTTGGTCACTTGAATTTAGGTGCAGGAAGAGTTGTATACCAAGATTTATCAAAAATTAATAGAAGTATAAAAGACGGTAGTTTCTTTAAAAACGAAAAATTCATGCAAGCTGTAGAACATGTTAAAAAGAACAACTCTGCATTACACTTGTATGGTTTAGTTTCAACAGGTGGTGTACATTCTTCATTAGAACATTTATTGGCATTAATAAAATTAGCAGGTGATAATGGTTTGAAAAAAGTTTATGTACATGCATTCTTAGACGGTCGAGATACACCGCCAGCAAGTGCTTGTACTTTCTTGCAAACAGTAGAAGATGAATTGAAAAAATATAATCTTCCTCAAATTGCATCAGTAGTTGGCAGATATTGGATAATGGATAGAGATAACCGTTGGGAACGTGTTGAAGAAGGTTATAATTGCTTACTTTTAGGTGAAGGCAACAAAGCTGAAAATGCTATTGCTGGTGTAAAAGCTTCTTATGATGAAGGTGTTACTGATGAATTTGTAAAACCTATCGTTTGCGGTGGTGAAGAATCAAGAATTCATGACAATGATGCAATTATTTTCTTTAACTACAGACCAGATAGAGCTAGAGAAATTTCAAAAGCTATTAACTTTGCTGATTTTAATGGCTTTGATAGAAAAGTTGTTAGAAAAAATATTTTCTATGTAACTTTCACTCAATATGATGAAACATTTACATTCCCAGTTGCATTTGAAAAGACAAAAATGGTAAATATTTTGGGTGATGTATTAGAAGCAAATGGTGTAAACCAATTTAGAACAGCAGAAACAGAAAAATATGCACACGTTACATTCTTCTTTAACGGTGGTATTGAAGAACCAAATAGTTTGGAAACAAGAGTTTTAGTAGCATCTCCAAAAGTTGCAACCTATGATATGCAACCAGAAATGAGTGCTCCAGAAGTTTGCGAGAATGTTTTAAAAGCAATTGACGATGAAAAATACGGCTTTATTTTAGTAAACTTTGCAAACCCAGACATGGTAGGTCATACAGGTGTTATTGAAGCTGCAGTCAAAGCTTGTAAAACAGTTGATGAATGTGTTGGTAAAATTGCTGAAAAATGTAAAGAAAAAGATGTAATTATGGTATTAACCGCTGATCATGGTAATGCTGAAATGATGGTTGATGAAAAAACTGGTAAACCTCAAACTGCACATACTACAAATGAAGTTCCATTTTTGATTATTAATGCAGATAAAGATTTGGAATTAAAAAATGATGGAGCATTGTGTAATGTAGCACCGACTGTATTGCAATTGATGGGTATTAAAAAACCAGAAGAAATGGATTGTGACTCTCTAATAAAGTAAAGGATATATATGACAGAGAATTCTAAAGGGTTGGATATAGATTTATCATTTAAGAAAAACAATGTAGACGAGTTGTTTTTTAACTTGAGTGAAAATCCAAATGGATTTAAAAATAAAGATTTTAGATACACATTGAGTTTGATTTATCAAATAGTAGAAGATGAATTTAAAGATGTATTTTTAAGTCCAAATTCTCCTGTCAGAAATACAGACTTTTATATTGTTGATAATGCTGGGAAGTTATCTTTTTTTGTTACACCAACAAATAACTTTCAGTATTATTTAAAATCAAAAGGCTCATTATTCCGTTGTTCTTCAAGTGTTTTGGGAACAAAAGTTGGTTATGCACTACCAAAAGATTTGGTATTAGATTATTTTGGTGGATTTGGCGAAATAGTTGATTTTGATGATATCTCTTATACATTTATATATTTGAATAAATTAACTCAATTTGTAATGAAGTTGATAGAAAAGTTATATTTTATTCCGACAGTAAAACGTTGTGGACAAATGTTTAGAATTGTATATGAACCGATTATTGCAAACAAACAATTAGCACGAATTATTAACCAATTTGAAGAAAATTTGCCTGAAGATTTATTCATACAAGGTGAAATGCCTAAAAACTTTGTAAGTGATTTTATTTATGATTACTTAAATTACTTAGTTTATAAATTTTTAGGTATTAAATCATACAAATTTAAGGATATAAAATCTGGAACATATTTAATCAAAGATTTGGAACAAAAATCTTTAATGAAGGGTAATGATTATGCTGAAAACTTTGCACAGTGGTTTGATGAGTTGTATTTAGGAAAATATGATGTAATTCCATTCTTCAAGGTTAATAAAATTACAGATGAACAGTTCCAATTGAAAGTGCATATTAAGAATAGAAAAACCGGTGAAGATGCATTAATTGATGAATTGTATGTAAAAGATGAAGTTTTTGGTGTTGCTTCTTCTGACATTGCAAAAATTGTAGAAAAACAATTAAATTATGCAACAAGATATATGCCAGAATTGGAAACATTATTTGAAGATGAAGATAAATTGGCATTGGATTTGAATTTGGGTGAGGTTTATAAAATAATTACTCAAACAGCATATTACTTACAAAAAGCACAAATAGAAGTTATATTGCCAGATGAGTTAGTAAATGTTGTTGTACCAAGAGCTTCTATTAATGCAAAAGTTAAGGCTTCTCGTTCTGGAGATTTGTTAGATATCTTTAATACAACATCGTCTAGTGCAATCTCTTTGGATGATATTTTGGAATTTTCTTATGAAATTGCATTAGGTAATCACAAAATGTCATTGGAAGAATTCCAAGAGTTGGTTAAAGATTCACAAGGACTGGTTAAATACAAAGACAAATATATCTTAATTGATCAAGATGAAAGCAAAAAATTAATAGAACAAATTTCAAAAGCAGATCATAGCAAAATGACAAGAATGGAGTTAATCCATGCATCAATGTCAGGTCAATTAGAACAATATGATTTTGATTATGATGAAGCATTTGCTAATATCTTGAAAGACTTTACAAAGCCAATTGAAGTAACTCCACCAAAAACATTAAAAGGTGAGTTAAGACCATATCAACAAACAGGTTTAAAATGGTTATGGACAAATATTTCAAAAGGTTTTGGTTGCTGTATGGCAGATGATATGGGGTTGGGTAAAACAATCCAAGTTATTAGTGTTATCTTAAAATTAAAAGAAGAAGATAAGCTTAAAAAGCCTGTAATGGTAATCTGCCCAACAACATTGATGGGTAACTGGATGAAAGAATTACAACTGTTTGCACCATCTCTAAAAGCTACAACATATCATGGAATGGATAGGCAATTAGATACAAATTTTGATGTAATTCTTACGACTTATGCAATTATGAGAATTGATATTGAAGAATTGAAAAAACATCAATGGGGTATGATAATTGTTGATGAAGCACAAAATATTAAAAATCCAGATACAGCACAAACTTTGGCGGTTAAAGTTTTGAAATCCGATATCAAGATTGCAATGACAGGTACTCCTGTTGAAAATAGATTGACAGAATTGTGGAGCATTTTTGATTTCATAAATGCAGGATATTTGGGCACATTAAAGGAGTTTCAAAAAAGTTATGCAATTCCTATTGAAAGATTTAAAGAAACATCTCGTGCAACAAAATTGAAAATGTCTGTATCTCCTTTCGTATTAAGACGTTTGAAAACAGATAAGCACGTTATTTCTGATTTACCAGAAAAAATGGTATTGAACGATTACTGCTACTTAACAAAAGCACAAGCTATAATTTACGAAAAAACATTGAACGAAATGATGGAAAAGATAAGTGGATTTACAGGTATAAACAGACGTGGAAACATCTTCAAGCTTATTACTGCATTAAAACAAATTTGTAACCATCCTTACCAATTCTTAAAATCGGGTGATATGAACAAAGAAGCTTCTGGAAAATTGGAACAATGTATACAATTAGTTCAAAACATTATAGATAATGACGAAAAGACTCTTATTTTCACTCAATATAAAGAAATGGGCGATATATTAACAAGAGTAATTGAGGATGAATGTAATACAACACCATTATTCTTCCATGGCTCGTTGAACGTAAATCAACGTGAAGAAATGATTAACAAATTCCAAACAGACCCAAAAACAAGAGTTATGATATTGTCATTAAAAGCTGGTGGTACAGGTTTGAACTTAACTTCAGCTACAAACGTTATTCATTATGACTTGTGGTGGAATCCAGCTGTTGAAGACCAAGCTACTGACCGTACATATCGTATTGGTCAAGACAAAAATGTTATGGTTCATAGACTTATTACTCTTGGAACATTTGAAGAAAAAATTGACGAAATGCTTAAGGCAAAGAAAGAACTTGCAGATATGGCGGTCTACGAAGGAGAAAAAATTATTACAGAACTTTCAGACCAAGAAATCTACGATATATTCACTCTTTCTGCTCAGTAATAAATTTTCTGAAAATATTAATAGGGCGAATTTGCAAAAGCAAATTCGCCCTATTTTATAAGTTAAATATTAAAATTTTCAACAAAATTAGTAGCTTGTTCTTTTGTAGTAATATTGCCATTAAACTGGGCTTCTTTAAGATTATCGATGATAATTCCTAGCTCTTTTGAGGGTTTAATGTTTTTAATTTTCATAATTTCTTCTCCAGATAGGAGTTTTGGTAGAGGTTTTAGAGTTTCTTTTACTTCAAGATAATAATTTAGTAATGTTTTTAGACCTGAAATGTTATTTTTAACCATTTCTTCAGTTACTGCTTCACCTCTTGCAGAAAGCCTATCAGACATTGCGATTAGGATGTTGTCAATAACATTGTTTTCCATTTTTCTGATATAACGCATTTTTACCTTATCTGAAAGTCCCTCTGTTGCAATAACATGCGATGGATAAATATGGTATTTAATCATATCGCTTATATATTCAATTTGTTTTTTAGAAAATTTCAAGTTTTTTAAAATAGGCTTGCTTAATTCAGCACCGATGTATTCATGTTTTATAAACCGATGTCTGCCAGTATCTTCTTCAATTGTCCAGCAAGAAAATTTACCAATATCATGCATAAATCCTGCAAGTTTCATGTGTGCAAGTCTTGAAAATCCGCCAAAATCTATATTATTTAAGTGTTCTTTAATTTCGTTTTTTGAAATTTTATAAAAATTTTCTAGTTGACGAACAGTTTCAATAGAATGTCCAATTAAAGGTAAGTGATGATGTGTATTTGGTGGTACTTTTTTTACATCTGCAAATATTGGTAGAATCTCACATAACAAACCGGATTTATCAAGGTTTTCAAGTGCTTTTACTGTAAAATTACCGTCAAAAAGTTTCATCAACTCGTAATTAATACGTTCTTTGGCAGGATTATTTATCAAATGTTTATGTTTTTCTACAATTTTTATTAATTCTTCAGAAATCTCAAAACCCGTTGTAGCTTGAAATCTAAAAATTCTTAAAAGTCTTAATGGATCATCAATCAGATTTTGTTCGGATATGATATTAATTTCTTCATCTTCAATGTCTTTAAAACCATTGAATAAATCTATGAATTTAAGCTCTTGTAAATCAAAAGCAATTGCATTCATTCTTAAATCACGACGGTTCAAATCTTTTTCAATACTGTTTTCGATAGGATTAGTTATATCAATAAAATTAACTTTATCTCTCAATACTAAGCGGTATATTTTATTTTTTTCATCAAGTGGTATGAAAGTAGCATCAAGTTTTTTTGCCAACTCTTGAGAAAAACTTTTTGCATCTTTTTCAACAACGATAATATCTTTGTCAAAATTTTTTTTACCCAAACAAAAATCTCTTATAGCTCCGCCAACAAGCAAAACTTTAGTATCTTTTGAAAAATTTTTAATTTTAGATATTAATTCATCATTAAGTAAATTAGTTATTATTTGAGAACTCATAAACAATATTTCCAAGTGCGACAACTACTGCAGTTTCCGCTTTCAAAATTAAACTTCCAAGTGTCAACATCATAATATCATGTTCTTCAAAAAATTTAAACTCACTTGCAGAAAAACCACCTTCAGGGCCAATAATAGCAAGTACATTCTCATTTGGTTGTATTGGATTTTCTGTTAAATAATTTTTTAAGCTATGTCTTTCATCTCTTTCGCAAAATGCTAAAATTTTATCGAATTTTTTATTTTTTAAAATGACGTCTAAAGTCGTTAATTCAAAACATTCTGGAATACTGGCTCTTTCACATTGTTTTGATGCTTCAGCCATAATTTTTTGCCATTTTGGAATTTTCTTTTCTATAATACTTTTACCTAGAGTACAAAAATCAGTGTAAATAGGATAAATTCCTCTAACTCCAAGCTCTGTAGCTTTTTCAATTATTAAGGATTGAGCATCACTCTTAACAGGTGCTTGTGCTAGATATAAATTAAAATTTAAGTTATTTTTGGATGGATATTTTTTATAAATTTTTACCTGAATAGAGGATTTGTCTATATTTGAGATATTACCCTCATATTGAATTCTATTTTCATCTATCAAAAGTAGTTTTTCTCCAACTTTTGCACGCAAAGACCTTGCAATATGTTGATAATTCTCTTTATCATCAATAGTTACAAGGTCGTTTGATATATTTTTAGTATTAATAAAAAAATGTGGCATATTAATAATCTGAAACGGTAGAGTCATCGTCATCTTTTAATGAAGACAAGTCATCGCTATAAGTTGAATCAAAATCTTCTGGTAGCATATCTACTTCTGGCCAAACGGTTTCGTCATCAAATCTACAAGCACTCATATTGATAGAAGTTGAAAAGTCAGAATTTGACAAATCACTTTCATCAAAAATACATCCAGCAACATCTGCTTCGTTAAAGTTACAATAGTTCACTGCAGAATATGAAAAATCAGCACCAGGAAGAATTGCTTCTGAAAAATCACATTCAACAAGGTTTGAACGAGTAAAGTCAACAGAAGTTAAATCACAATTTTGGAAAGATACTTCTGTCAAATGTGAATCTGCAAATGAGCTTGAATTCAAATCTACATCTGTAAAATCAATATTTGTTAAAACAAGATTTGAAAAATCTACTTCGCTCAAATCAATATCTTCATTATCTTTTTTCCAAGAATTAAATTCTTCTGGGTTTTCTTTGATTAATGTAATTAATTCATCTTTAGTGTAGTTAGGCATGTATGTCTCCTATATAGTCTTATTCCGATATTAAATTCATTTGCATAGCCAAAAGAACAGCTTGCGTTCTGTTAGTAACTTTTAATTTTTTGAAAATGCTGTTCATGTGCGTTTTTACAGTAACTTCTTTTAAGAATAATTTTTCTGCGATGTCATGATTGCTTGCTCCTTTTGCAACCATTGATAAAACTTCTTTTTCTCTTTGAGTTAGTGATTCAACTGGTTCATCAGAAGAGAAAGAAATATCAACACTTTTTACTTCTTTTTTATTCCAGTTTGAACGTCTTAAAACAGCTTCAATTCTTGCAAGCAGGTTTGGTAAAACGAAAGGTTTTACGATATAATCGTCAGCACCAATTTTTAAGCCTGAAACAATTTTTTGTTCTTCACTGACTGCTGTAATCATAATTACAGGTATAGTTTTTGTCTTTTCATTAGCTCTAATTGATTTTAAAGTATCCCACCCATTCATGTTTGGCATCATTACATCAAGTAAAACTAGGTTTATTTTATCAGCATCTTTAGATAAAATTTTTAAAGCTTGAATTCCGTCTGTAGCAACAGCAACTTCGTAACCATACATAGGAAGTGCATCTTCTAGATATTTTGGATTATCATCAACGATTAATATTTTTGCTAATTCTGACATTTTTTCCTCTTAATTCTCTAAACAATTTTATTTTTTAATGCTTTAAGTGCTGCTTGAAGTCTATCATCAACTTCTAATTTTTGCAAGATACTTGCAACGTGAGCTTTGGTAGTATTTATGCTAACCAATAATTCATTTGCAATATCTGTATTGCTATATCCTTCAGTTATCAATTTTAAAATTTGAGCTTCTCTTGTAGTTAAATTATATGCATTCCTTTCAGAATGTTCTTCCATTGGTTGCTGATTTGTTGCAGCTTTCAATATAACGTGTGAAATTGAAGGATCAAACCAAGCCGCACCGTCCAAAACTGATTGAACAACTTCTACAAGTCTTTTTGGATTAATTTCTTTTGAACAATAAGCATTTGCACCAGCTTTTATGCTATTTAAAACTTCTTTTTCGTCGTTGTGTGAAGTTAGTATAATGATTTTTATGTCACTATTTATTGTCTTAATTCTCTTTGTGGCATCAATACCGTTCATATTAGGCAAACCTAAATCCATAATGATTAAGTCAATAGAGTTTAATTCGCAAATTTCGATTCCTTTTTCTGCAGAATCAGCTTCAAAAACATCGCCAATAAAACTTACACCTTCAAAAGTTGTTTTCAAGCCGAATCTTGTTAATTCGTGGTCTTCAATTATAAGAATGTTGTTTGAAATATTCATAGGCTAAGCTCCTTTTTTGCTTCTAAGCAATTTGGATTAAGTTTTAAACATTTTTTGAAATATTGATTTGCAGTTGCAATATCATCATGGCTTTTGTAGATTAAACCTTGATAATAATAATATCTAAAATCATTTTGGTCAATATAATAAGCTGTAGATAAATAATCCTGTGCAACAGCAAAATTACCTCTATTAATTTCATATCTAGCTAAACCAAGCCAAGCATCAATGTACATAATGTTTATGTCTAATGCTTTTTTTAAATAAATAAGTTCTTTGAATGGCTCAATTTTTGACATTCCATAATAAGCTTCATATTCAGTAGAAGATTTTTTTAAAACATTTTCGTAATATTCTTTAGATAACCTTTCTTCCCCGATTTTTTGGAAAGTTTGTGCAATTTTAACTTCAGCTTTTTGCTTGTTTAAGTCATCTTTTGTAGCGATTTTATAATTTTTCAATGCTTTTTTATAATCTTGTTGCAAATAATTTATGTTGCCTAAAGTTAATCTAGCAGAAGCATCATTATGTTTAACTTTTACAGCTTTTTTTGCTGTATCTTGGGCTTTTTCATATTCTTGCATTGTCAAATAAACTTTGCTCAAAAGAGAATTTACAGTTGCATTTTGATTTTTATTTTTACCCAAAGCACTTTGCAATGATTTTATTGACTTGTTAAAATCACCTTCGTAATAATAATAGTATCCAAGGTGGAAATTCTTTTTCCAATCTTTGTTGGCACATTTATAAAGAACATATTGTTCAATAGAATTCACTCTACGTTGAAGTTCTGTTTCTTCAAAATGTTCTTTTTTTAGTTGTTTAATAACGTTAAGAGCTTCTTGAGGTTTTATACCATTTGCAAGAATTTGGGCTTGAAGAATTTTATAATTAACGTTTTTAGGATTTTGACTAGCAGCAATTTGTATATATTGTCTAGCCAAAGGTAAATTATTAGCTTTGTAACCAGCTAGTGCCATAATATAGTTAGCGTAATCGAAATTATCTAAAATTTCTTTATTTTCTGCCAATTCTTCGAGCACTTCTTTGCTTTGTTCGTTAAACATTATGTTTGAATAAGCTTCTGCCAAATAAAGTTCTTCTTTGTAAGGAAGTCTTTTTTTAGGGTAAAAGAAAGTTTCAATATTGTCTATATGATTTTTAGTAATATTCTTGTCAGAAGTTTTTTTGTTAGCTAATTGTGACAAATAAAAGAAACCATAATCAGCTAATTTGCTAGACATTAAAGTATATCCGAAATCGTTAGTTTCAATATTATCTATGATAAATTTGAAATCTTCATAAGCAAATTCAACGTTATTTTGTTTAAATTTGTCGGAAGCTTTCAAAAATTCGTTAAATGCTTCAACCTGAGAGTTAGTTATATTAAAGTCTATAGCTAATTCTGAGATTTTCATTGAAGAATCTAGCAGATTTATTGTTAAGTTGTTAAAATCTTCATTTGTGTTATTTGATATGTCAGCGGAGCTTGTATTAGTTGCCAACAATAATATAGTAAGTGTTATAAAGCACTTTTTAATCATTATTAATGTCCCTTATGACTTCATGACCATAATAGTAAGTATTGAATAAGCTGATAAAGTTTTGTTGAGTAACAGTTAGTGTATCAGGTTCAAGCTTTAAAGTATTATGCAAGTCTTTCATTGTATACTGAGCTAAAAAATCTTTATCTTCTGGTTTTAACTGCAAATGGTTTTCAGTTAGGAATACTTGTATAATTTGGTCGCAATGTAAGCCCATAAAGATATTTACAATATTTCCATCAAAGTGTGTACCAGAATCTTTTTCAAGTATGTCTAAAACTTTTTGAATAGGCATCTTATCACGATAATGTCTTTTAGAAGTGATTGCATCAAAAACGTCAGAAACAGCAAGAATTCTACCACCTATAGGAATATCAGTACCATGAAGAGAACGGTAATATCCATTTCCATCAAATTTTTCGTGGTGAGCACAAGCAATTTCTGTAATCTTTTTAAAATCATCTGACATGTGAATTTTTTCTAAGATATCGTGAGTTATAGCAACGTGCGACTGAATATGTTTATATTCTTCATCAGTAAGTCGACCTTCTTTTTGGAGAACGGCATCTTTTATACCAATTTTACCGATATCGTGAAGAGTTGCAGCTTTTTCTATAATTTGTACTTCTTTATCATTCATATTTAAAGATTTTGCAATAAGTGAAGAATACATTCTAACACGGCTAGAATGACCAGCTGTAATTTTATCACGAGCATCGATAGAGGTTGCAAGAGCTTCAATGAAGCTTTCGAAAACAACCTTTTGTTCCTCTAACATTTGTTGTTGAGTTTTAAATAATTGGGCATTTTCTAACGCAATACCTGCAGAAGAACCAATTGCCACAAGTAAATCTTCATCTTCATCAGAGAAACATCCTTCAAGCTTATTCAAAACTTGGAATGCACCAATAATTTCTTGTTGAAGATTTTTAATAGGCATACAAAGTATAGTTTTAGTTTTGTATCCTGTTTGATAATCTATTTCAGGGTTAAAGCGAGAATCATTGTATGCATCTTTAATATTAATTGTTTCACCTGTTTTTACACAATGTCCAGCAAGCCCTTTATCGGCAGGAAAACGAATTTCTGAGTTTTCAATACCCAATGCAACTTTTGACCAAAGTTCATTATGTTCTTTGTCGTACAAAAATACCGTACATCTATCAGCTTGAATTGCATCTGTTGTTTCTTGGGCAATAACCCTTAATAATTCATCAATATTTGTTTCGGCTGATACGGTTTGACCAATTTTTACTAACGCAACAAGCGGATCTCTTTTGTTTTCCAATAATCCATTTGATATTGTTGATAAGTCATTAAGCCCATTTGTAATGCTATCGAGCAAATTAAGTTTATCTGCTTTAAACGCTAGATTTTTTGCATTTGTTAGACATAATTTTGCTAGAGTATAATTTTTTTCTACCTCATAAATTCTACCCAAAACGTATTCAACAAAAGTTTTTGCGGTATGGTTTTGAGAGTAAGTTGCAAGATACTTTGCATCCTCAACAAGGGCGAGGGCTTTTTCATAGTTAGATTTATCTTTTATGTAAGTCAAAGCACCTTCTAATGCTAGGCAAATTGACATTTCTTCGTCTAGCTTGGTATTTTTAAATGTAGTACTTGCTTCTTTTTCTAAGTTTTCACACATTGCATAATTTTTTTTGTTAAATTCTTTTATAGCAGTGTTTAGTAGATTTGAAGCATATTCTATATTTTTATTATCAGATAATCCAACTGTTTCCATAATTAACCTTTATTATAAGATAACTTTATTGTACAATACATTATAGAATATTTCAAAATATTTTTTTTAAGGAGAATACAATTGAATAAGATAATA
>JBJFBU010000076.1:0-12978 GCA_051888595.1 Candidatus Gastranaerophilaceae bacterium
ACATTTTTCATTCATATTTTCAATTTGTTTTGACAAATTTTTACAAATGAAATTATTTAGATTAAATAAAAGATATTATAATAAGTACAGTATTACAAAAGTTAAATTCAAAAGTTCCCGCAATAAGCAAGGCATGACAAAAGTTTAGCAATAAAATATCATAAGAATAAATCCAAATTGTAAAAAAAAAGCAGCTATTGCTGCTTGATATACTTCATAATCTTGGGAGGAGATTTGGGGATAGTTGTACATGCATGATATCTTAACAATTTTTTTTTTGTTAGTTCCATGCCCAAAAGTGTAACAAAAGTTTACATTTGTTTGAAATTATAATTAAAATTTCAATATATAGTTGAAGTTTACAATTTGTCAACTTTAAAATTACATTTATAGTATTTTTATGTTTTTGGTATAATTTCTTTGTAAATATAAGGAGAAATTTTATGGCAACACAAGTTAAAGCTAGTCACATTTTAGTTTCAACAGAAGAAGAAGCTAAATCATTATACGAAGAAATCAAAAATGGTAAAGATTTTGCACAAGTAGCTATAGAATATTCTAAATGTCCTTCTGGTCAAGCTGGTGGAGATTTAGGATTTTTTCCAAAAGGTGTTATGGTTAAGCCTTTTGAAGATGCAGCATTCTCACTTGAAAAAGGCGTTGTTTCTCAACCTGTACAAACTCAATTTGGATGGCATCTTATTTTAGTAACTGACACTCAAGATTAATGAATGAATTTATAAAAAAAGCACGAATTTTTCTAGACAAAGAAAAATTAGATTATTTATATGTAAATTCCACTAATGAATTTTTGGTGGAATATAATACGCTAGAAAAAAATTCAAGATACCATTTAACAGCATTCTCTGGTTCTACTGGAGATGCTGTTATTTCTAGAGATAATATATTTTTATTTGTTGACGGTAGATACCACGTTCAAGCCGATGAAGAAGTTAATCACGATGATGTTACTGTTGTAAAACTTCAAATTGGCGACAAAGTTATTGATGCACTTGCAAAAGTTCTTGATAAAAATACTACCATTGGACTTTGCTCAAAAAAGAATTCACAAACTAAATATGAAAATATTGTAAGTAAACTTAAAGAGAAAAAAATCAAGGTTAAATTAATAGATAAAGATCCACTTGATTTAAAATTACCAGAACAAAAACAAAATTTAACTGATATCCCTTACTATTTAACAGGTATGACAAGTGATGAAAAGATACAAAAGCTTACAAGTGCACTTATTGATGATGAAGCTATCCTTGTAACTAATCTGGAAGATTTATCTTACTTGTATAACAAAAGAAATTTTGAAAAAGAAAACTCTTGTTCTATTGAAGGAAAGGCAATACTTACGAATAACACAGCCCTAATGTTCAAGGATGAAAACTTGAGTCATTTTGATTATTATGTAAAAGACCTTTCTAATATTAATACATTTTATGTTGATTGCACTTCAATTACAGCTCATGATTACAATTTGGTAAAAGACAAAGCTAAAAAAATGGACTTAAATCCTATAACTTATAGGAAATGTGTCAAAACTGAAGAAGAAATAGAACATTACAAAGAAGCTTTCAAGCGTACAGATATGGCTTTGACATTAACAAGAGAGTTTATTGAAAAAAACAATAGAATTTCAGAGTACGATATTAAAGTTGAATTAGAAAAAAACTTTAAAAATTGCGGTGCTGTCAGTCAATCATTTACATCAATAATTGCAAAGGATGCAAATTCTGCACTAGCACACTACTCAAAATCATCAAAAGATGAGGTTATAAAGAATGGTTCACTCGTTTTAATCGATTGTGGCGGATTTTTTGAAGGTGGCTTAGCTACAGATATTACAAGAGTCTTTGTAAAAGGGAAACCTAATGAATTACAAAAACAAGTATATACAACTGTTTTAAAAGCATTTTTAAAAGCCTACAATCTTAGAGAATTTAGCTATGGCTATGATATTGATAAGGTTGCAAGAGATTTTCTTGAAAAAAACGCACCTGAAGGATTTGTATTTAATCACGGTCTTGGTCATGGCATAGGAATTAACGTTCACGAAGCTCCACCAAGATTGAGTGCTGCCGGCATGGATTCTAGAATTTTTATTAAAAATAATATGTGTTTTACAATCGAACCGGGGCTTTACAAAAAAGATTATTTCGGTGTAAGATTAGAAAACTCTTGTTACTATAGTGACGATAGAATTCACTCTTTTTCTAATATGTGCTATGAAAAGAAACTAATTGATTTTTCTATGTTAGATGAGCAAGAAGAAAAATGGCTAAGCGAGTTTGAGGTTAAATAATGGAAATAACTAGCGTTAATAACGAAACTATAAAAGAAATCGCAAAACTTAAAAATAAAAAGCATAGAGATTCTTCTAAAAAGTTTTTATTAGAAGGTTTAAAGTCAATTGAAGAAGCCTTTAATGCAGATATTGAGATTGAACACCTTTTTGTTTTAAAAGAAAAAGCTTTTCATTATGACTTTTTAGAGGACAAAATCACTTATGTAACAGAACCTGTTATGAAAAAACTTTCAACAACAGACACCATTCCAGAAGCAGTTGCTGTAGGATTTCAAAAAGAGTATACAATTGACTGCGTAAAAAATTCGAAAAGAGTTGCTCTCTTTGAAGACATAAAAGATTTGGGGAATTTAGGGACAATTTTACGTTCTGCAACTGCATTTTCGCTTGATGCTATAATATTATATGGAAACACAGTAGATTTGTACAATCCAAAATGTGTTAGAGCTTCAGTCGGCAACTTGTGGAAAATTCCAGTAATTCATATAAAAGATTTTTCGATATTAAAGAAATATTTTCACGATTTTACAAGAATTGCAACATTGCCAAAATCTAATGATAGTGTATATTTAAAAGATTACAAACCTCAAGATAAAACACTTGTTATGTTTGGAACAGAATCCAGCGGACTTTCTGAGGAATTAATAAATTTTTCCACTGATAAAGTAACAATTGAAATGGATGATAAAGTTGAATCTCTAAATTTGAGCATGTCTGCAGGAATTATTTTTTATAAGTTATTTTTGTTATAGAATTATTATATGAACACTAGCGAAGTAAAAAAGATTTGGGATAATGTTCGTATGGAATTAAAAAAAGTTATCCCATCATCAACATTTGATCCTTGGATTGCACCAATAGAAGCTATAAGCTTTGAGGATAACCAGTTTACACTTATTTCTGGCGAAGCTTTTGGTGTTGATTACATAAAAAGAACACAATATAAAACAATTTTAGACGTTTTTAAAGATGTACTTGGCAAAGAAATTATCGTAAATATTGAATATGATGAAAATCTTGCTAAACAAATAAAAAAAGACAAACAAAAACAAAAAAAACAGCTTGAAAAAGAACAAAAAAAAGAAGAAGAACATAAAAAATCTATAGAAAATTTGTCTTATGTTAAATCAATGAATATTAACCTAAGATACAGATTCGACAACTTTGTTGTTGATGAAAACAACAAAATGGCATGTGCTGCCGCCCAAAAAGTCGCTGAAAACCCGACTGCATTATATAATCCACTATACATACAAGGTGGCTCAGGATTGGGTAAAACACATCTTATGCAGGCTATTGGGCACTATGTCACAATGAAAGGCGGACTAAAAGTTCAATGCATTAAAACAGAGGACTTTATCAATGATTTCATCAATAGCACAGCATTTGTACCTAACAAAAATACAACATCTGCAATGAATAAATTCAGAAATAAGTACAGAAATGTTGACATTTTACTTATTGACGATATTCAATTTATTGAAAACAAGAAAAAATGTATTGACGAATTATTTAACACATTCGATACTCTTTATAACGCTAATAAGCAAATCGTTTTGACTTCTGACAAATTACCAAAAGATTTGCCTGCAATTCCAAATAGACTAAAAACAAGATTTGAACAAGGTCTTGTAGTTGAAATTTTTCCACCAAAATTTGAAACTAGAGTCAAAATATTGGAAAACTTAGCGAAAGATAGAGGACTTGAAAATATTCCTAAAGAAGTTTTTGAGTACATTGCAACCTACATAAAAGATAACGTTAGAGAGCTTGAAGGAAAATTTAACAAACTAAGTGCATTCTCTGAAATTCAAGGAGAAGCAATAACCCTAAATTTTGCAAAATCAGTTCTGAAATGTGAAGAAAATCAAAACAAGCCTACTATTCAAAAAGTTGCAGAAGTAGTCGCGGACTACTTTGATGTCACTGTAGAAGATTTCTTAAGTTCTGCTAGAGTCCAAAACATTTCAAATGCAAGGGCTATTGTTAGTTACATTTCTCGAGAAAAATTACAACTAAGCTACGAAAGTATCGGTGACGTTTTAAATAAAAGACACCAAACTGTAATGTATTCAGCAGAAAAGATAAAAAAAGCAATAAAAACAGATAAAAAATTAGAAAAAGATATTAATAAAATTCTAAAAAAATTAGATTTGTAAAACTATAATTTATACTTTATAAAATTTGAGGGCGTGTTGCATAAGCAACACGCCCTCTTGTGTATTCACTCTTTTTCTAGAAATTAAACTAATGAAGAAGATTCAATTGATGAATTGATTGAAGAATTGTTCAATGCAGAAATCATCATACCATTTCTATTAGAAATTTCCATCAAGTTACTGATAACAGCTAACATAGAGATTTTTGATTCTAATCTGTTAATGCAAGAACCACAACCAATTGCACTAGCACCTGCAGCAAATGCAAATTGAGCAGTTGTTGTATTGATGTTAGAAGCTGTCATGATTGGTAATTCAATATTTCTAGATAATTCTAATGTGTTAGAAATTGTTAATTCAGCTCTGTTTAACCAAGCTCTAGCACCTTCGAAGTTATTGATTTGAGAAACAAAACCTTCTGTTTGAACTAAATCAATACCCATTGATTCTAATTCTCTAGCTAATGAAATTTGTTCTGAAATAGCTAAAGAACCAGGGATTGTAACTGAGAATAAAACTTCTTCTTTATTGATTAAAGATAATGTTTCTTTAACAATGTCAATAATTTGAGATGATGACATTGTAAGACCTTGGTTATATAAAGCATCAAAGTTACCTAATTCGATAGCATCAACATGGTGAACGTTTACAGCGTTAGCTAATTCACTTGCACTGATTGATGAAGCGAATAATGTAATATCAGAATTAGATTCAGAAATCATTTTTGTAGCTAAAGATAAAACTTCGTTGTTAGCTGCAACATCGATAGCTGTAGCTTTTGCTTCAATAGCTGAAGACAAAATCATTTCTACTCTTTGTAAATCTAAGTTGTTAATACCAGAAATAACTTTTAAAGCTCTTTTTTCGCTTAAAGCTTGTTTAAATAATTCAATACGTTTCATTTTAATTTCCTTTCCTTCTCATAATTGAATTAAAATATGACATAAAGTCCCAAATGTATTATAAAATAAAGGTTTAATTGTGGCAAGAAATATACAATAGAATTGTTACAATGTTAGTAGACAAGATTTAAAAAGGCTTTAATAATATTGATGTAGAGGAGCATTCAGATATTATGTTAAAAAAAATTATTGTTTCAATTTGTTTCATTTTTGTTACAAATGTCGCAGTTTTTGCACTTGAATCAGAAGAGTTAGTTTATATGAACGTTTACGAAAAACTAAACCCAGCTATCGTTTCTATTGATGCAGAATTACCAATTGGGTTATCCAGTGGAAGTGGCTGCATCATTGACTCTGATGGTACAATTTTAACAAGTTCACACGTTGTTGAAAATGGTAAAAAAATTGAAGTAACACTTTTTAATGGACATATTTATAAAGCTAAAATAATTTATGTATCAAAAAATGATATAGCTTTAATCAAAATAAAAGCAGATGAAGATTTGACAATAATACCACTTGGAAATTCTGAAAGCATAAAAGTAGGTCAAAAAGTACTTGCGATAGGAAATCCATTCGGTTTCAATGGTACGCTTACGCAAGGAATTATTTCAAGAATTGATTACGCAAAAGATAAAATTCAAACTGATGCATCTATAAATCCTGGGAATTCAGGCGGCCCCTTAATTACAACAAACGGTGAAGTTATAGGGATAAATCAATCAATTTATAATCCTGATAATAACATTTCAAATATTGGAATTGGATTTGCAATACCTATAAATACTGTAAAAGAGTTAATAAAAAAAGCGAACCCATAGGTCCGCTTTTTTCAAAATTTTAAAACTTCAATCTAACAAACAAAACCGCCATCAGATGAGCTAAAGCTTCCACCGCAATCACCTGAAGCAACTGAGCCTGCTGTTTCTGCACCACCACAAGCTAAAGAGCCTGCTGTTTCGATACTAGCTAAAGAACCAGCTGTTTCGATAAATGCCAAAGTACCAGCAGTTTCTGTACTTGCAACAGAACCAGCTGTTTCAATATTTGCATATTGGCTATAATCGATTTCTTGTGCAAACGGATTGCTCGATTCAAAACAATCAACTTTACCACCAGTAAATGCAATTGTACCAGCAGTTTCTGTGCTTGCTAAAGTGCCAGCAGTTTCTGTATTCGTATTATTATTACAAGCTAAAGAGCCTGCTGTTTCTGCTGAACTTCTTGCTGATGTATTAAATAAATTTGAATTAAAACCTAGTGCCATATCAATCACTCCATAAAAACATATCGTTTTTTATATCACTCACAATTATATAAAAACCAAAAAAAGTTTTCAAATGCAAGCATGCTATAAAAATTTACAAAAATTAACAATTTACATATCTAATGCCAAATCCAAAGTTGGAGCTTTTGCAACAATAGCACTTGAAGAAATAATATCTACACCTGTTTTTGCAATGTCTTTAACTGTAGATAAATTTACATTTCCGCTTGCTTCAACAATGGCTTTACCATTAATCATATCAACGGCTTCTTTCATCATTTCACAAGACATATTGTCTAACATAATTATATCAGCACTTGAAGATACAGCTTCTTTCACTTGTTCTAAAGTATCACATTCAACTTCAATTTTATGTGTATGCGAAATATTCTTTCTAACTGTTTCTACAGCTTTTGTTAAAGAGCCTGCAAGTTTGATGTGATTATCTTTAATCATTGCACAATCTGCTAGGTTAAATCTGTGAATACAAGCACCACCAACAAAAACAGAATATTTTTCAAAAACTCTGAAATTTGGAGTTGTTTTTCGAGTATCTGAAATCCTTGCTTTATATTCACTACCTATTGCATCTTGATATTTTCTTGTTTCTGTTGCTATTCCGCTCATTCTTTGAGCATAATTCAATGCAGTACGTTCACCTTTTAAAATTGCAGCTGCAGAACCTTTTAAATCAGCAATAGTATCTCCTGCCTTGATTTTATCGCCATCTTTAACATAGAATTTTATTTCAACATCATCAGATAAATTTTTAAAAACTCTTTCAAAAACCTTTAAACCGCAAACAATACCGTCAGTTCTTGTATTTAATTTAGCTTCAATAATATCACCATCTTTTGCCAAATTATCAGTTGTAATATCGCCAAATCCAATATCTTCTTCTAATGCTGAAATAACGTGTTTATCAATTAAAAATCTATCTAACAAAATTTAGTTCTCCTTGTTCTTTTACTATACAATTATGTTCTGCAATGTCCTTTAATTCAGGAAAATCTACTCTATAATGAGCACCCCTTGATTCTTTACGTCTTAGAGCAGAATTAACAATTAATTGAGCTACAATTAACATGTTTTTAAACTCATATTCATGAATATTTAAGCACTTTGCATTACGCAAAAATTTTGATTTTAACTTTAAAAGGTTGCTATTAGCCTCTTTTAATGATTCTTCAGTTCTTATTATACCTACACCATTCCACATTATATCTTGCAATTCAGCCTTTAATGTATCCGTATCATACTCAATAAAACCAAGTTCTTGAGAGTATTTTTTTAGATTATTTAAAATTTCATCATTAGCATCTTCAATATTTTCTAAATCATCAATATCAAGGTATTCAGCTAAGGAATAAGCCATGACTACGCATTCTAGCAATGAATTACTTGCCAATCTATTAGCACCTTGTAAACCGGTAGAAGATACTTCACCTAAGGCAAAAAGGCCTTTTACTGATGTTCTACCGTCATAATTAGCTTTTACACCACCCATAAAGTAATGTGCTGCAGGGTGTACAGGAATAAAATCCTTCGTAATATCAATATTATTTTGCATACAAACTTTTGATATTGTTGGAAAACGTTTAGCAACAAGTTCTTTTGGCAATTTAGTTACATCCAAATAAACACAAGATGTTTTATTTTGCTTCATTTGGTCATAATTTGCTCTAGAAACTATATCTCTTGGTGCTAAATCCTTTAATTCATGATACTTTTGCATAAAAGGATTTCCTTTTTCATCAACAAGAACAGCCCCTTCACCTCTAACTGATTCACTTATCAAGAAATTAGCATCATCAGAATTTATAGCTAAAGCCGTTGGGTGAAACTGAACAAATTCCATATCTTGCAAGATTGCACCAGCATTATAAGCCAAAGCAAATCCGTCACCTGTCGCTATAACTGGATTTGTAGTATTTTTATACAATTGACCTAAACCGCCAGTTGCAAGTATAACTACATTTGACAAAATAGCCTTATAATCAGTACCATCGAACAATACAGCACCTTTACACTCACTATCAGTAACAATTAGCTCAACAGCAATCGTATCTTCCAAAACATCAATCATTTCATTTTGAGAAACTAGCTCTGTCAAACGTTTTTCAATACCTTTACCAGTTGCATCACCGTTGCAATGAAGAATACGTCTTACACTATGAGCTCCTTCCAATGTAAATAAAAGATTTCCTGCTTCATCTCTATCAAATTCAACCCCTAAATTTAGCAAATCATGAATTACCTTATTTGAAGCTTCTGATATATATTTTACAGTATTCAAATCGTTCAAACCTGCACCAGCATTAAGAGTATCGGCAACATGTGAAGCTACACTGTCATCACTATTTTCTTCTAAAACACCTACAATACCACCTTGAGCGTATCTAGAGTTGCTTTCACCTAATTGCGACTTTGTAACTAATAAAATTTTCTTATCTGGAAATTTTTGGTTAAGTTTTAAGGCACAATACAGACCTGACAAGCCACTTCCTATAATTATAGCTGTATATTTGTTTAATTCCATGATTTAAACCTTTGTGAACCGATATATACCGACATAGTAAAACAAAACGATTTTTTGTCAAGTTTGATAAAATATAACAAAAAAATAAAAAATAACTATTGTAGCATATATTCAGAATAATGCTAATATACAAACAAAAATGTACTAAATAAACAGTACATTTTTGTCAGGTTTTTTATTTTTTTAAATTGCTTATATTTATCTGTCCAAATATTTATCTAATTCCCATTGAGAAACAAAAGTTCTAAATGAATCCCATTCTTTATGTTTTGTTTCTGTAAATTCATTATAAACATGTTCACCTAAAGCTTCTTTTGCAAGTTTAGAATGTTCAAGTTCCCACAAAGCTTCAACTAAGCTACCAGGAAGAGAATCAATTTTCTTTCTTTTTCTCTCAGCTGAAGTTAGAGCAAAAATATTTGCTTCAACTTGTTTTGGAGGATTAATTTCGTTTTTAATACCATCAACACAAGCACCCAAAATAACAGCAAAAGCTAAGTATGGGTTACAAGATGGATCTGGAGAACGAAGTTCAACACGAGTTGCATTACCACGTTTTGCAGGTACTCTTAGCAATGCACTTCTGTTAGCTAAAGACCAAGCCAAATATACAGGTGCTTCATACCCTGGAACAATACGTTTATAGCTATTTACTGTAGGATTTGTAACTGCTGTAATACCTTTAATATTTTTCAACATACCACCAATTGAGTACATTGCAACATCAGACAATTGAGAATCTGTATTTTTATCATAGAATGCATTTTTTCCATCTTTAAACAATGAAACATTGCAGTGCATACCTGAACCGTTGATACCATAAATAGGTTTAGCCATAAATGTTGCATGCAAACCATATTGAGCTGCAATTGCTTTAACTGCAACTTTAAAAGTTACAACATTGTCAGCAGCAGTAAGAATATCAGCATATTTGAAATCAATTTCGTGTTGGCTATCAGCAACTTCGTGATGAGAAGCTTCAATATCAAAGCCCATTTCTTGAAGTGTTAATACTATTTCAGCACGAATGTCCTCACCCAAGTCATCAGGACCAATATCATAATATCCTGCTCTATCAACCTTTTGAGTTGTAGGATGATTTTCTTCATCTCTTTTAAACAAAAAGAATTCAACTTCTGGTCCCATATTCATTGTATAACCAAATTTTGAAGCTTCCATCATCATTCTTTTTAAGTTACAACGAGGGCAACCTTCAAATGGAGTACCATCAGCATTATGAATATCACAAATTAATCTTGCTGTATTTGTACCATCAAATTCTCTCCAAGGTAAAATTTGGAAAGTATTTTTATCTGGATAAAAATACATATCAGATGTTTCAATACTTCTAAAGCCTTTAATAGAAGAACCATCTAACATCATTTCATTTTCTAATGCTTTATCGACATGGTCTGATGGAATTGTCATACTTTTAACCTGACCATTGATATCAACGAATTGCAATTCTATAAATTTTACATTTTTCTCTTTAATAATTCTTTTTATATCTTCTTCTGAAATATTTTTACCACTTAATGGTACATGATTAAACGTAACTGTCATTTTTAAATCTCCTTCACTATCGCTTAACAATAAAAGTTTATCATAAGATTTTTGTATCTTTATATAAACTTAATAAACTAGTTTTTAAAATAAAATCATAACAATGAATGATTTAATTTTTTTTAACGACTGCTAATATAACACTATACTCCTTAGAGACGATGATACACATATCCCTAATCAATAGCTATGCACCAAAAGTACATAGCTTTTTTTTGCAATAAATTATACATTTTTTAAAATTTATGTATAATAAGGTTGTAATGAAAATTGTAACTACAGAAGAATTAATAAATTATAAAATTTTACCATTCGATATTTATTCAGAATTTGGTGAAAGAATTTTTGAATCTGGAGAAGTTTTAACCCCAGGTAAATTACTGCAATTAAAAAACTTAAATGTCATTTACAGAGATGAAAAAGAAACTCTAGATATTTTACCAGAATTTCAAGAAGAAAAAACATATAAAGAGAAATTAAACAATAAATTTAAACTACAACAAGATATAAACAATGACCAAGTTGAGCAATTAGAAAATAAAGTTGATGTTATCAACAATATTACGCAAAACATCAGCTTGACACCAACTAATTCAACCGAAGCAAGTACACAATTAACAACAAGGCAAGATATCCCAATTGAAGAATATATCAGAAACTACAAAAGTTCTGTAAATAAGTATTCAATAATTCAGCCACAAGAACAAAACCTGATAAAAGCAACCTTTTTTGGAATGAGGGAAGGTCTTTCTGGTAGGACTGTATCAAGTTCAAATAAAATTATAAACAATTTACACAAAGAAGTTTTAGAAAAAATAGTTTATGGAGTAGAAGATATTACTTTTCCTTCCCAATTAATGTTACTCGGCGATTACGATGATTGTCACTCGCTAAATGTTGCTATTTTATCAGGAATACTAGCAAAAAAAATGGGATTAAGCGAAACTAAAGTCGCAGATACAGTAAAGGCAGGCTTATTACACGATATTGGCAAATCTCAAATCGACAATACATTATTTAAAAAAAAGGCACCTACAAATCAAGAGCAACGCTTAATTCAAGAACATACACACATTGGGTACAAAATTTTAAAATATGATTTCAAATTTAATGAAAGAATTTGCTTAGTAGCACTAGAACATCACGAAAACAATGATGGATCTGGATATCCAGCACATAAATCTGGTGATTTAATATCAAAAGAAAGTCAAATCGTTCACATTTGTGATTATTATGACAACCTTACATCACACAAAACTACTCATGCAATTCAAAACGGAAAAGATGCTTTAAAAGTCTTATTAGAGCTTGGTACTAGGTATTTTGATGCAGAAGCTCTTTATAAATTTATCCACATGTTTAGCTATAACGACACTGTAAAATTTGAAGATATGATACTTTAGTTAATATTTTATTGTTTTATGATTATGTTTTTCATACAATTAAAACAATAGTATAAGAGGATTTTGTATGAAAATTGAAGCTAAAAATTTGGTAAAAATATATGGCGATAGAAGCGTTGTAAATGATGTTTCTTTCGATGTAAATAAGGGTGAAGTAGTTTGTCTTTTAGGTCCAAACGGAGCCGGTAAAACAACTACATTCTATATGGTTGTAGGTCTTGTAAAACCTAATAAAGGGCAAATTTTACTTGACGGACAAGATATTTCAGCATGGCCAATGAATGTGCGTTCAAAAGCTGGTATTGGCTATTTACCACAAGAAGCTTCTATTTTTAGAAAACTTACTGTAGATGAAAATATTAAACTTGTTCTTGAAATGAACGACAAACTTACAGTAAACGAAAAAAGCAAAAAGTTAGAAGAATTACTTGATGAATTCGGTGTAACAAAATTACGTAGCGAATCTGCAATTTCTCTATCAGGTGGTGAAAGAAGAAGGGTTGAGCTTGCTAGAGCACTTGCGGCTAGTCCAGATTTTATCCTTCTTGATGAACCTTTCACTGGTATTGACCCTATTGCTATCGGTGAAATTAAAGACAATATTAGAAAATTATCTGAAGACAAAGGCTTGGGCGTTTTAATTACTGACCACAATCCTAAAGCTACTCTTTCTATTACTGATAGAGCTTATGTAATCTTCGATGGTAAAATTAAAATTCAAGGTAAAAGTACTGATGTTGCTGTTGACCCAGTTGCAAAAGAATTCTATTTAGGAAAGGATTTCCAACTATAATGATTAAGAAAATTCTTTCTTTTAGACCAACTATTTAC
>JBJFBU010000077.1:0-12956 GCA_051888595.1 Candidatus Gastranaerophilaceae bacterium
GTGGTGTTTTTGGAGTTGCTAATAAAAACTCTTTGTCCAACTCTACAGATTTAATTTCACATTGTGCCAACTTGTTCAAAAATTTTGTATATGTAAGCTCTTCTGTAGTAGTTGTAGGACCAGAAAAAAGCATTGAGATAAAAGCTAAAACCATTATCCCTAATATTATATACATTCCTGTAGATTGACTTTTGTTCATATAAAATTCCTCTTTTAATAATCAATTATTAATACGATAATAATATAACAATAATGTATATTAAGCAAGACAGAAAAATCTAAAAAGAGGTAAAACTTCTAATATACAAGTTTTCAAAAATTTACAGATTGACCATTAAATCTAACAAACTTTGTGCTAAATTTAACCTTCCATTACAGAAATACTTGTTATGCCAGAATTTCTCGCATTATCCATTAATTTTACCACTGCTCCGTGAGTAGAATTTGGAGCAGAAATAATTAACAAACCGTCTGGCTTTTCAACAGATTCTTTTTTTAAGACATTTTGCAAATCATCAACTGCAACTTCTTGGTCATTTATAAAATATCTATCATCGTTAGAAACTTGAACATTCAATACCTTAGAATCTTTTTGAACATTTTCTTCTTTTACAACCTCAGGTACTTTCAAATTCAAACCTTGATTGTCTAATAATGGAGCTATTACCATCATGATAATTAACAGTACCAAGAAAATATCTGTTAATGGTGTAATATTTATTTCATTAAAACTGTCACGTTTATTTCCTGCCATAATTAGTCAACCCATTCTTCATTATCTGTTGGAATTACATTTTCATTCATTTTCGGCATATCTTCTGTATTTTTAGTATTAAAATCAGATTGATTTGCCTTTAAATTATTTTGTTCTTTTTTGCTTAATGGTTCACCTGCAACAATTAACTTTTCATATCCTGCTTCTTGTGCAGCATCCATTATTTTTAAAACTTCAGAATTTTTTGTTTTTTCATCAGCTTTAACAACAACTTCTTTTTTCTCCAAAGTATCTTTTATAGTTGACAATTCTGATGCTAATAAAGTTGAAGACACTTTTTTACCATTCATATATATTTCACCATCTCTTGTTACCGAAACAGTGCAATTTTTTTGTTCTATGGAAACACCACTATTAATTTCCGGAATGTTTATATCATTATCCATCGATTGGAATGTTGGAGCAACAACCATCATGATAATTAACAGTACCAAGAAAATATCTGTTAATGGTGTAATGTTTATTTCTGTAAAAAGAGCTTCTTTACCCTTGTTAGTTTTCATTGCCATTTTATTTGTTCCTTATAAAGCAATATTTGAAGATGATTGAGCAGTTGTTTCTTCATTTGAATCAACAAAGCTCAAGAATAATAACTTGATTAAATTGAAATCGTCTTCATAACGTTTTACAACTGATTGGAAGTAGTTATAGAATACAACTGCAACAATCGCAACGCCAAGACCGAATGCTGTAGCAATCAATGCAGAACCAATACCCATTGCAACCGCTGCTGATTGATTACCTTGAGTTGCCAAATCTTGGAATGTGTACAAAATTCTAACAACTGTACCAAACAAACCTAAAAATGGAGCAACACCACCTATAGTACCCAAAATTGTTAAGTGGTTTTCCAATTTTCTTGTAGCTAAAGCTGCTGCAATATCAAATGAACGAGAAAATCCTGATTTTTGTTCCGAAAAAATTCTTACAGCTTCTTCTGTAACTTCGCCAATTACACCACCTAATTGAATTGATAGGTTTTGAGCACCTGACATGTTGTTTTTAGCCAATTCTTTTTGCAATTTTGGAATAAATTGAACAACATCTCTTTTGCTTTTTGAGTAAAAAGAGTAACGGTTAATAGCAACAGTAACAACTAAAATTGAACAAATCAAAATAGGTGTTAATACTGGCCAATCTAATTGAATTGAATGTAAAAGTAATTCCATTTTTTTATCCTTTATATTTTGTACTAACTATTATCTATAACTTGCACCAAATACATTGTAATCAAATGTAAATTGGATATCTATACTTGAACCTCTGAAATTTGCAGGTAGAGGCCTAAACGGAGCTGTTAATTGTACTGCATTTATAGCCGCTTTATCCGCTGCAGGCAAACCAGAAGATTTATATACACTACAACTTAATAATCTACCATCTTTTGCAATTTTAAATAATAAAACTACACGTTTACTTTCATTACCTTTTGGTGGATCCCAGTTCATTTTAATACGACGTTGTAAATCTCTCATATATGGACCAAAATCTGGTTGAGCAACTGCATCTATACCTGGACGTCCATTTGGATTTCCTGGGCCTGGATTACCATAGTTACCAGAACCTCCTCTTGATGCAGATGTACCTCTTGAACCTGCTCCTGCAGATGAACTTGTTCTTGAACCAGAACCTGAACCATAAGTAGGTGCCAAAGACGGAGTCGGAGAGTATGCACCACCTGCGTGTGATGTTCTTTTACCACTACCACCAACCGGACCTGTTGATAATTTTCCTGTTGAAGTTTTTGGTGGTACTGGAACATTAAAGGATGTCTTTGGTGTAGTTGTAACCTTTGGAGCTGCAACCGGTCTAGCTGACGGTTTTACGCTTGGAGCTGCTGGTTTTGGAGCAGAAACAGTTTTTGAAGGCTTCAACGAAGTTTTTGCCTGTGTTTTTTGTGTTGTTTGTTGTTTTGTTACAACTTTCTTCGCTGGAGCTGATTGTTTTCTCACCGTTTGTTTTTTTACAACCTGTTTTTTAGGTGTTGGTGAAGCTTGTGAAGCCTTTTGAGTTTTTGCAGGCTTTGGAGAAGGCATTGAAACCTTTCTTTTTGGATCATGCTTTCCACCAGCTCTTGAATTTATATCTGCACGATATGGAGTTTTTTTGTTGATTGGTTGTGCTTCTTTCTCAACCAATACAAACTCTATATCATTCATCTTAGCTTTTGGTCTATCTAATTTTAATAAATTAATACCAAAAAATAACATAACAAATGATAACAACGCAACTAAAGCAACTGCAGTTGGGTGCAATAGCAAAGATAAAACGAAAGCTTTTTTAAATGAAATGTAATCTTTATCATCTCTAATGACAGCTGGTGTTGTATATGCGTTATCGTCTTCATCTATTAATTTGTTTATGTTTCCTAAAATTGACATTTTATATCCTACTTTTTTATTTTATATTTATATTCATACTTAAATATAAAATAAGTTATTCCCCAATTATCTAATCTTCGTAACTATATGCTGAAGGATTCACCGTAATAGGTTGGTTAAGTATAATATCAACTTGCGAATTTGCAGGTATAGTTACCGGATTACCTTTATCCCAAACTGATTTTACAAGACCACCACCGGCACCAACTGCTGTACCTAATGCAGCACCTTGACCTACACTACCACCAGCCAATGCACCAAAAACAACACCTGATAATGCTCCTGCTGCAGAACCTACAGCCATATCTTTTGCATATTGTTTTGTAACATCCATTTTTGTACCACCAACAAGAATTCCTGTTCCATCAGATGTTTTTATAACACCAGAAATCGGAATTTGAATACCTTGAGGAGTTGTTATTTGTGTAAATGTGATTTTTATACGACCGTTCATACTGCCGTGTTTTGCACTTCTAAGCTCTGTTACAGTACCTGTTAAAATACTCCCTGCTGGTGCAATCAATTTATTATTATAGTAAAATCCTGACCCCAAAGACATTTGAATCATTTGTCCTTGAACCAAAGATTCTGAACTTATTTCCATTGTAGTTATTGCAGGAAGTGAAACACCAGCAGGTACAGAAACAACAGAACCTCTCAAAGGAGAACCAGTGTATGTTTGTGAACCTGATTCAAAGTTATAATTACTTGCTGCATAAGATGCATTAAATGTTACAAATGTTGCAACTAATAACATTACTAATTGTTTTTTCATTAAAATAAAACCTCATTATACTATGTAACAATGATATTTTATTTATTTTAAACAATCTTGTCAATTTGTTAAAATATGTGTAATCCATGCCGGACTCGATAAAACTATCAAAAGATCTGCACCTGTAGCTATTGTCAAGTGTTCGCCCATTTTTCTAGTTGGTCCAGGAACATATTTCAAAGTACCAATTCCTAGTTTATCTTGATAATGTGGAGCTTTTTTCCAACTTGCAGGTTGAGTCATACCTCCACCAATTAAATTTCTATTATTAGAATAGATATAGCCTTTTATTGGAATTTCAAAGCCATCTGGTAATTCTATTTTGGTAATTTTAATAACCATAGATGCATTTGTGCCAACTATAGGTTCGTTTATTTTCTCGATAAAGCCATAAAACAATGTGCCTTGAGGAATTATTTTTGTATCTTGCATGTAAGTATCATTTGTTGACATAAATGATACTTTTGTTGTTTCATCGCAATATTTTGTTGAAAATTCACGCAAATTTATTACTTGAAATAGAGTTCCTGTCGGAAGTTCTATTCCGTCATAGCCACGCAATAACAACTCATCCTGTGCAAATACAACAGTTGACATCATTATAACAACTAAAACTGTAAAAAAATATTTGTGCATAGTTTTAGTATAATAATGTTTTTAAAAATTTCAAATCGTGAAATTATATGATTTTTACAAATATAACATTTAAAATAGTGCTTTAATCGAATTCAAAATTTTATCTGTAATTTCTACAATATATTCTTGAGAAACAAGACCATTTATAATTACATCTGCAATAGGGTAAGTTGGTCTAATGTATTCTTGAGCTGTTTTATTCACATCTTTAAATTGCAAATCCGCGGCTTCACCTGTTTTACCACGACTTTCAGCTCTTTTATACCATCTTTCTTTTAAGACTTCCAATGGTGTAAACACATAAACTTTTACATCAATAATATCTCTTACTTGTTCATTCAAGACATACAAACCTTCAGTTAATATAATTTTAGCAGGTTTTTTAATATCACCATCTGGAGTTGATTCACAAGTAACAAAATTGTATCTTGGAGATTGAACTTGCTTCCCTTCTTTCAATGTCATTAAATGTTTACGCATTAATTGCAAGTCAATAACATCAGGAGTATCAAAACTAAATCCTGTTTTAAAAAGTTCTTCGTAACTACCAGCTTCTTTCAATTCTTTTGATGTATCTTTGTAGTAATCATCTTGTCTAATTACTGTATAAATACCTTCTTTAGTGCCTTTAACACATGCTTTTGTAGTATTGTCAACAAAAACAGTTTTACCAGAAGCACTTTCACCTGTTATACCAATCAAGAATGTTTTCTTTTTTTCTTCAACAACTTTTCTGGCAATATTCATAATGAAATTATCAGTAGTTCTCAAGAACAAGGGTTGAACTTGTTTTTTATCATACTCCAAAATTTCTTTTAGTGTATCTACAATTTTGGTAATTAATTCCATATCTCGACCGCTTGAATAAAAGTTATAACTTGTTAATAAATCATCCATAATTAATTAAAATCCCATGCTAATTTCAGCTTTTATAACAACATTGTACTTTAAACCAAATATATTTTTCAATAGCATGAAAAAAAATTAATACTTTACTTAAAATTTTGTGTCGATTAAAATGTAAATGTTAAAGTGAATAAAAATAATTCGCACATATAAAAGGAGATTAGAAAATGAAAAAATCAATCAAAGATTTAGGCGACGTTAAAGGTAAAAGAGCCTTAGTTAGAGTTGACGTTAATGTTCCATTAGATGCTGACAAAAACGTTACAGATGACACTAGAATTCAAGCTATTTTACCAACTGTAAAATTTTTAAAAGATAAAGGTGCAAAAATTATTTTAATGGCACACTTAGGTAGACCACAAAAATTAAAAGAAGGTCAAAAATTAGAAGATTTATCACTTGCACCAGTTGCAAAATATATGTCAAAAGTTTTAGGTGAAGATGTATTATTTGTTAAATCACCTGTTGGTGAAGGTGCTGATAAAGAATTAGAAGCATTAAAAGATGGTCAAGTTGCATTGTTAGAAAACATTCGTTACTATAAAGCTGAAGAAGCAAAAGATGATGATATGACTTTTGCAGAAGAGCTTGCTAAATTGGGTGATTTTTATGTAAATGATGCTTTTGGTGCAGCACACAGAAATCACACATCAACAGCTAAAGTTGCAAAATTAGTAAAACCAGCAGTTTCTGGTTTGTTAATGGAAAAAGAAATCAGATGCTTATCACAAGCTTTAGATAACCCAACTAGACCTTTCACAGCTGTAGTTGGTGGAGCTAAAGTTTCTTCTAAAATTGGCGTTCTAGAAAACTTAATTGACAAAGTTGATAACCTAATTATTGGCGGTGGTATGGCTTACACATTTGTTAAAGCTAACGGTGGTAAAATTGGTAACTCTATCTGCGAAGATGATCAATTAGAAGTTGCAAAAGCTATCGAAAAGAAAGCTGCAGACAAAGGTGTTAAATTAGTTATGGCTACAGATGTTTTGGTTACTGATGATTTTTCAGGTAACGGAACAAACAAAGTTGTAGATATCAACAACATTCCTGATGGATTTGAAGGTGTTGATGCAGGTCCTAATTCACAAAAAGCATTTGAAGAAGTTGTTAAATCTTCTAAAACAATCTTGATGAATGGTCCTGTAGGTGCTTTTGAAAATCCAGCATTTGCTGAAGGTACAAAAGCAATTCTTAAAGCCATTGTAGAAGCTACAAAAAACGGTGCTACTTCTGTTATCGGTGGTGGTGACTCTGTTTCTGCAGCTAAAAAATTCTGCAATGCTGAAGACTTCACTCACGTTTCAACAGGTGGTGGTGCTTCATTAGAATTCATCGAAGGTAAAGTTTTACCTGGTGTTGCAGCTTTAGATGATAAGTAAACTTTAATTGAAAAGTTAAAAAATAAAAATGCGGTCAAACATAAGTTTGACCGCATTTTTTAACTTTTACACAAATTTAAGACAGCTCTATTTCTTTAATGTATCTAGGACGAGCTTTTACTTCTCTATAAACTTGTCCCAAATATTCGCCAATAATTCCCATACAAAATAATTGGACACCACCAAAGAATGACATTACTATAACAAGAGTTGCCCAGCCATTTGGAGTATTATTTAAAACTATTTTTTCATAGATTACTTCAAGTCCTAAACCAATTGCAAAAAATGCCATTAAAAAACCTAAAACAGCAATTATTCTAAGTGGCATTATGCTAAAAGAAGTAATCCCATTTAGGGCAAGTCCTAAAAGGGTCATGTAATTAAATTTAGATTCACCAACAGTTCTTGGTTTTACATCAAAATTAACAATTGCAGTATTTAAACCAATTTCGTTGAAAAATCCTCTTAAAAATATTTGTTTTTCAGGATATTCAGATAATATATCCAACGCTTTTTTACTTACAAGTCTATAATCAGAATGATTCATAGGAATTTTAACACCAAGCAAATTCATTGTTTTGTAGAAACAAATTGCAGTAGTTTTTTTCAAGAATGTATCCGTATCACGACTATTTCTAATACCAGAAACAATATCAGCCCCTTTTAAATACTCCTCGACAAATTTTTCAATAGCCCATTGATCTTGTTGCAAATCCGCATCAATTGACACAACACAATCACAGCCTATGCTTCTAACACCCAAAAGACCTGCTATATGTGCACTTTGGTTGCCATAATTTCTGATAAACTTCAAACCTTTTATTTTATTGTTTTCACCGTGTAATCTTGAAATAAGTTCCCAAGTTTTATCTTTTGAACCATCATCAATAAAATAAATATAACTATTCTCGCTTATTTTACCTTTACCAACAAGATAATTTATAACTTCCATTAAACTTTTTGCGGTACTTTCTATACATAACTCTTCGTTATAGCAAGGAACAGTAATTGCGAGTATCGGTTTTTCCATTAAAATCCCCTTATGTCTTATTTTGTATTTTTATATTATAATAATTATGTATTAAGGGCAAGGGATTTTTATGAGTAATAAAAAATTTATACTAAATGCTGATGATTTTGGATTAACAAATGACATCAACATGGCTATTGTAGAAGGATATCACTCAGGTGTTTTAAAATCAGCAAGTCTATGTTCTAATGGAGAAGCTTTTTATTCTGCCATAAATGATATTATCCCTGAATGCCAAGATTTATGTATTGGCATACACTTAAATATTATTGAAGGTACAGCAGTTTGCAGTCCTAAAGACTTAACAGAGCTTACAGATTCTAAAGGAAATTTTAATAATGGATACTTGAATTTACTTTTAAAATCAAATAATCCTAAATTCTTAGAACAAGTTGAGCTTGAATTCAGAGCACAAATTGAAAGAATTGTATCACATTTTCCTGTTGCCCATATAGATTCACATGTTCATACGCACGCTATACCAAAAATTTTTGATTTAACTTGCAAATTAGCAAAAGAATATAACATTCCTTATGTAAGAACTCAATTTGAAAGACCATATTTGGTTAGAGATGTATCAAAACACACCAATTTAAAATATCCTGTTAATCAAATAAAGGTTCTATTGTTAAATACTTTTTCTATGAGAAATAAGAAAGTTGCACTTAATAATGGTTTAAAAACAAATGATTTTCTTGTAGGCGTAAGCTATACAGGGCTTATGAATGATAAAACTATCACAAGTGGTTTATCAGCACTAAAAGATGATGAAAATATAATTGTTGAATCATTAGTACATCCATATAAATCACACATTCAAGAATATGCTGTTGTTAAAAACAAAGATATGAAATATAGAATAGAAAGCTTTGGTTTTGATTACACAACATATAGAGAGCTAAGTTCTAATCAACATGAAAAAATTTAGTACAATACTGGTATTATTAACATTTATCATATTTTTAAGCTATAACTTATTTTCAAAGACCACATACAAAGTTTTGAAAGTATATAGCCCTTCTAATGTTGCCATTGACATAAACTCCAATGGTAAAGTTGATAGCAACGAAAAATTTATAGTTAATAGCATTGAAACATTAACTTCTAAAAAAAGTGATTTTCAAAAAGTTTTGGCAGACAACCTCAATATTGATGAAGAAACAATACTTGCAATAGGATATTTTGCGGAAAAATATGCTCAAAGCCAACTAGAAGACAAAAATGTAAAATTCAAAATTTTAAACAATGGTGAAATAGAAATTTTTATAAATGGAAAATCTTATAATAAAATTTTTATGACATCTCCATTTGCCATAAAAGGCGACTCTCCATTAAATAAAGAACTATTTAATAAACAAATTGAGCTTACAAAAAGAACTCAACTTCGAATTTATAACAATAAAAGTAATAAATATCACAAACTTAGTTGTAAATATGGTCAAATGGCCCATGATTCTGTAATTTTACCGAAAAGCCAAATCCCTAGCAGTGCAAGTGGGTGTAAATTCTGCACAGTAGAAAATAATACGAAAAAAACAACCAAATCTTTTACTAAAAAAGCTGATAAAATTGCCGTTATAAATCAAAAAGAAAAGAATGTTATAAAAAATATTCAACCTCAAAAGTTTTTAATAGAACAAAGTAATATAAAATTATTTTTAACAGATTTAACAACAACGCTAAAGCCACACAATAAATGCACTACAGATTATTGTATTGAGCTTGTCCGCCAAATAAACAAAACGACTTCAAGTATTGATATGGCAATCTATGGTTATACTGACATCACAGATATAACAAATGCCTTAAAAAATGCTATAAACAGAGGTGTGAATGTCAGACTTGTATATGATGTCGATAGTAGTAACTCTAACTTTTACCCAGACACTTTCAAGCTCGCAAAACTAATTTCTGACAGCAAAGCCGACTTTGGAGATTCAAGTTACCAAAATTCTATAATGCACCATAAATTCTTTATTTTTGATAAAAAAGTTGTACTTACTGGTTCTGCAAACATTAGTCCAAATGATATGTCAGGATTTAATTCTAATGCGATTGTTTTAATAAACTCAAAGGAAATTGCCCAAATTTATGAACAAGAATTTGAACAAATGTATCAAGAAAAATTTCATAATAAAAAAACTATTATTTTAGGCAAACAAAACATACTTCTTGGAGATTCAATTGCATCAGTATACTTTTCACCAACTGATAAAGGAATAATAAATGCTGTCATCCCTCTAATAAATAATGCAAAAAACTACATTTACATTCCAACATTCATAATTACTCATAAAAAGATGACACAAGCTTTGATTAACGCTAAAAATCGTGGAATTGATATAAAAATAATTTTAGATGCAACAAATGCTATGAATAGTTATTCAACACACGAATCATTAAGAAAAGAAGGCATTCTTGTAAAAACTGAAAATTTTGCAGGTAAAATGCACTCAAAAAACATCATTATAGATGATATGTATGTATTAATTGGTTCAATGAATTTTTCAAAAAGTGGAGAAAATAAAAATGATGAAAACTTTATCATAATAGAAAATTCAGAAATTGCAAAATATTATAAGAACTTTTTTATGTATGTTTGGAATAAAATTCCAAATGTTTGGCTTACCAAAAACGTAGCAAGCGAATCTCACGACTCGCTTGGCTCTTGTTTTGATGGCATTGATAACAATTTCGACGGAAAAATAGATTCCGAAGATAGTGGATGTATGAATATTTACAAATAAACATATTCACTATCACCAGTTAAAATTAATATATTTCATCTTTCGCAAAAAAATAAGATTTTGGATGATTACATAAAGGACATTTTTCTGGAGCATTCTCACCCGTAAAATGATAACCACATTTGCCACATTCCCAAACAACAGATTTGTCTTTTTTAAATGTTTTATTTTCATTTAAAATATCTATAATTTTTTCATATCTACTATCATGAAATTTTTCAACTGTTGCAACTCTTTCAAAATGTTGAGCAATATCGTCAAACCCTTCATCTCTAGCAATTTTTGCAAAATTTTTATACATTTCTGTCCATTCATAATGTTCACTTTTTATAGATGTTTCCAAGTTAGATTTAGTATCTTGTATTTCACCATTATTCAAAAATTTAAACCAAATTTTAGCATGTTCTTTTTCGTTATTTGCAGTTTCCTCAAATATTCTTGCTATTTGTTCATATCCATCTTTTCTAGCTCTAGAAGCATAAAAAGTGTACATATTCCTAGCTTTTGACTCACCAGCAAAAGCATCCATTAAATTTTTCCATGTTAAACTGTCTTTTAATTCCATAAAAATTTCCTTTCTTTTTTTACAGAATAAAAAATAAAAAAGTATTGTAATTAGCCACCTATCTATAATTTAATATAGAGAAAAAAGTACTTGCAAAAAAAAATAATTTTTGATAATATTATATCTAGAATTAAAAACTAGATTACACATTATCAAATACGAGATAAAATTATCTAAAGTTTTAATAGAATTTCACAGGTTTATAATATAATATAGTTTGAAAGGTGAAGAATATGCATAGAAATTTATTAATGTTCTTAGAAGAAAAAACAAATGAACTTGGTGGTGATACCGCATTAGGTATGAAGTCAAATATTGGTTGGTCAGAACTTACATACAAAGGTATCGGTATTTTAGCAAAACGTCTAGGTAGACATCTTATTGATTTAGGTGTAAACAAAGGTGAAAAGATTGCGTTGTTATCGGAATCTATGCCAGAATGGAGTGCAGCATTTTTTTCAGTAATTCTTGTTGGAGGTACTCTTGTTCCACTTGATATAAAACTTACTGAATATGAATTGCACTCAATCCTTAGTGACTGTTTACCAAAAGTACTATTAGTATCTAGTGCTTATTTTGCAACAGCTCAAAAATTACAGGAACAAATTCCATCAATTGAAAAATTAATTTTGATTGATGATAAAGGTGCAAATAAACAATATGATAGCCTTTACACATTACCTGATGGTCCTGATAAAAAATGGCGTCACAGAGGTTTAAATAAAACTGCTCTAATTATTTATACATCAGGTACAACTGGTATGCCAAAAGGTGTTGAAATAACATACAAAAACGTTATGGCTCAAATGGAAAGTATTTCGCAATGCTTCCCACTAACTCAAAATGACAGATTGTTATCAATCTTGCCAATGAATCACTTATTTGAACTGTCTGTTGGTTACCTAACATTCTTAAGTTTAGGTGCAACTATTTACTACTCAAAAAGTTTAAAACCAAAAGATTTATTTGACATTATTCAAGCTAAAAAAATAACATTCATGGTTGTTGTACCAGCATTCTTAAAATTATTAAAATTAAGCTTGGAAACAAAAATAAATCAATACAGCCCATTGAAAAAAGTTTTATATGATATCAAATATAAACTAGCAGAGGTTATCCCTTGCAAATCATTTAGAAAACTATTATTTAGAAGTTTTCATCGCAGTATGGGTGGAAAATTTAAAGGTTTCTTGTGTGGTGGTGCACCAATGGACTTGAATGTGTGCAGATTTTTTACAACAATTGGTATTGACGTATTTGAAGGTTATGGATTGTCAGAAGCAAGTCCAGTTGTATCAGTAAATATCAAAGGAGCAAACAAAATTGGCTCAGTTGGACGTCCAATTCCAGGTGTTCAAACAAGAATAGACCCAGAAACAGGTGAACTACAAGTATTTGGTCCAAATATTATGAAGGGATACTACAATAGACCTGATTTAACAGCTGAAGTAATAACAGAGGACGGCTGGTTAAAAACTGGTGACATTGCAAAAATAGATTCTGATGGTTTTGTATGGATTACAGGCAGAATTAAAAATATGATTGTTCTTTCTGGTGGTAAAAAAGTATTCCCAGAAGAAGTTGAAGCAGTTATGGAAAAAAGTCCAATATTTGCAGAACTTTGCGTATTTGGTGCAAAACGTCAAGGTGGTCAAAAAGACGGTAGCGAAGATGTTGTTATAAAAGTTGTACCAACAGAAGAAGTTTCTAATGCTCATCCAGATGACAAGGATTTAGAAAAAGTTATTTTAAAAGAAGT
>JBJFBU010000078.1:0-12921 GCA_051888595.1 Candidatus Gastranaerophilaceae bacterium
CCTTCTTAGATTTTACATTAATAACAATCTTAGGATTTTCTTTTTCTTCAAATGAATATTCCCAAGATCCAATATCTTCTTGAGTTAGTCCTCTTGATAACAATATTTGTTTTTGTTCCTTCAATATTTTATCAAAATTAGGTTGTTCACCATTTATAAAGGCTTTTAATGTTCCTTCCGTAGTTGAGGTCATTTCTAAATCTTTGTAGGTTTCTTCTGCCAAAACGACACCTTCACAATTAAAAACATCAAATAACATGTCAGAGATAATTTCTGACATGTCGGGATTAATTTTCAACCTAAGTTCAAAATATTTACTCATTTAAAAAACAACCCATTTTACGATATTTTTCATATCTTTGTTTTCTAAGTTTTTCAGGTGACATTTTTGATAGTTTTTTCAAAGTTGAAATTAGCACTTTTTTCAAATTTTTAGCCATTTCTTCTTTATTATTATGAGCACCACCTAAAGGTTCTTTTACACTTTCATCGATAATTCCAAGTTCAAGAAGGTCATCTGCAGTAATTTTTAAAGCATCTGCCGCAGCAGCAGCTTTAGTTGCATCTCTGAACAAAATAGATGCACAACCTTCTGGTGAAATTACCGTATAATATGCAAATTCTAACATTTTTACATCATTTGCAATTGCTAAGCCTAAAGCTCCACCACTACAACCTTCACCAGTGATAACTGCAATTACTGGAACATCTAGTTTTGCCATATCTCTAAGATTTTGAGCAATTGCAATGCCTTGTCCAGTTTGTTCTGCTGTAACCCCTGGATAAGCCCCTGGCGTATCGATTAGCGTAATGATAGGCAAGTTAAATTTGTTTGCGTGGTTAAATAAACGCATTGCTTTTCTATAGCCTTCAGGTTGAGGCATACCGAAATTGTATTCTAAATTTTCTTTTGTTGTTGAACCTTTTTGTGTACCAACAAACATTGCATTAAAATTACCAATTCTGCCAACGCCACCAATTATGGCTCTATCGTCAGAACCAGCTCTATCACCGTGCATTTCGATAAAATCTTCACACATTAAGCTCATATAATCTAAAAAGTTTGGTCTGTTAGCATGTCTTGCTATTTGCAACTTTTCAGATGGTTTTAAATTTTCGTATATTTCGTTTTGATAATCTTTAGCTTGTTGTTCAAACTTTTCGATTTCACTGTTTAAATCCATTCCTGACTCCGAGCTTATTTTTTTTAATTCTTCGATTTTAGAACGTATTTCTAAAATTGGTTTTTCAAATTCAAATGACATAAACTAATCCCCATTGTTTTCTTCAACTTCAGCAGAAAATCCGTGTAAATTGAATATTTTAGACAAGTTCTCTCTTAAATCTTTTCTTTTTGAAATAATATCAACCTGACCATATTTCAAAAGATATTCAGCAGTTTGGAAGCCTGAAGGTAATTTTTGGTGAATAGTTTGTTCGATAACTCTTCGTCCTGCAAAACCTATTCTCGCACCTTGTTCAGCAATAATAATATCACCTAATGTACCAAAACTTGCTGTTACACCACCATAAGTTGGTTCTGTAAGCAAACAAATGTACAATATTTTTTCTTCGTCCATTTTTGCACAAGCACAAGAAGTTTTTGCCATTTGCATTAAGCTCAATGCACTTTCTTGCATTCTTGCGCCGCCTGATGAAGTAATTACAAGCATTGGAATTTTTTGCTCAATTGCAGTTTCCATCATTTTGGTAACTTTTTCACCAACAACACTGCCCATTGAACCGCCCATAAAGTCGAAATCCATAACTGCTGTTGCTACTCTGTAACCATTAATCTTGCCGATACCTGTTACAACTGCTTCGTCAAGATGTGATTTCTCTTTTGCAGCTACTAATCTATCTTTATATGATTCAGTATCTTTAAAATCTAATGGGTCTGTAGGTAGAATATTTTTGTTCATTTCTTCAAAACTATTTTCATCAAATAGTTGCTTTATTCTTTCCTTTGAACCTATTCTGAAATGATAATCACATTGTGGACATACCATTAAATTTTCTTCTAAATCTTTATTTGTTATTTGTGCACCACAATGAACACATTTTGTCCATAACCCCGGAAATGTTACATTTTCGACTTTCACTTCTGTTGAACGTCGTTCAATTTGCGCTTCTTTTCGCTTATCAAACCATTCTTGGATACTCATAATTCGTCCTTTTTGTAGTTTTATTTACAATTTTTGTGGAAATTAATCCTTCTAACATTATACACCAAAGTGAAAATAGTCAATCTTTTTTTTGCGTAGGACGTCCCAAATACTTCATAACATTAGTTGATAGCTGTATGTTTTGTATTGATAAATTATATTTTTTTAAATCTGCTATATTTGTTTGTTCTTTTAACAAATCTTTTTGTTCCGGTGAAGCTAACGAATTTTTAACTTTTTCAAATTCACTCGGATTATTTTGTAGTATAACTTTTGTTATTATTTCATCTGGATTGTTTGATGAAATTTGGTATTTTGAAATTAGTGAATCTAACGTTGTACCTTGTGCTAACTTATACAACCACTTTAACGAAGTTTTATCTCTTTGTGAAAGATTTATAACACCATATTTATGTGGAGTATACATTATGTCAGAATCATAAGGACTATGTCCCAGCCCAAGTGCGTGACCTATTTCGTGTAAAATTGTATGATAAACTTCCTCTTCTGCCATGTATTTTTGACAAATTACACCGTCTGAAATTCCTATTGAAACTTCAGCACCATAAAGTCTATTTGAATTATCAAAGCTAAATTGACAGTGACCAAGGGCTTTTCTGTCAATTCTTCTCCATTCAACATTTATGTTTGAATTCAAAATATTATCAACAAGAACAAACCTTACAGCTCCCATGCTTGCTCGTTCCCATTCTTCACAAGCTTTTATTACCATGTGTTTGTATTTGTAATCTTGTCCTTGCTTTGAATAAAATTTCATAGGTGCAATGAAAACATTAAGTGGCATAAATGTCCAACGCAAAAGTCGCCCATTTTTAAAACTTTCATTCAAATATGTTTTCATTTCCATGATTTTATTGTATAATATTTTTTGCGAGTTGACAACTCGGGTAAAGTATCACCAAAAAAGGAGAGTATGCCATGAATATGGGACAAATGATGCAAATGATGCAAAAAGCACAAACTATTCAAAAAAAATTGCAAGATACACAAGCAGAATTAGCTAATACAGAATTTACAGGCGAAGCTGGCGGTGTTGTTGTTACTTGTGACGGTCAAGGTAAATTTAAATCAATAAAAATTTCTAAACAAGCTATCAATCCTGAAAACCCTGATAGTATTGATGATGATACAATTGAAATGTTAGAAGATGTTATTACTACTGCAATTTCTCAAGCTACAGAAACAGCTTCTAAAGAAATGGAAACAAAAATGAAAGCTGTAACTGGTGGTATTAGTATCCCAGGATTATGCTAAGAAAGTAAACAATGATTTATCCAAAATCAATAGCAACACTTATAGAACAATTTCAAAAATTTCCATCTGTTGGGCCAAAATCTGCTCAACGGATGGCTTTTTACTTGTTAAAAATGCCGAAATCTGAAGTTGAAAAGTTTGCAACCGCAATAGTTGAAGCAAAACAGAGTACAGTTGCTTGTGAAATATGTTATAATCTTTCATCTACAAGCCCTTGCGAGATTTGTTCTTCTCAATCAAGAGATAGAAGCACTATTTGCGTTGTTGCAGAAACAAAAGATTTGATAGCAATTGAAAAAACAAATGAGTATAAAGGCTTATATCACGTTTTACAAGGCTTAATTTCGCCAATAGACGGAATTGGTGCGGATGATATCAGAATAAAAGAATTATTAAAAAGACTAACTGATGAAACTGTAAAAGAAATTATTCTTGCCCTTAGTCCTTCTGTTGAAGGTGAGGCAACAAGTTTGTATCTGACAAAACTTGTGAAACCTTTTGGTATAAAAATTTCAAGGATTGCTTTTGGTTTGCCTGTTGGCACAGATTTGGAATTTGCTGATGAAATAACACTTGCAAAAGCTTTAGAAGGCAGGCGAGAAGTTTAATTTATCCCAACTAAGGATTTGTCTTATATAGTCTTAGTGCCTTATTGTTTTAAAATTAAATTTACACTATAATTTGGTTATGCCAAAAAATGTTTTAGAAATTAAAAATTTGAATGTCGAATATAAATCAAAGGCAACTGTTTTTAACAAAGAAAAATCAGTTAAAGCGGTTAATAATTTGAATTTGGACATAAAAAAAAGCGAAATTCTTGCTGTAGCTGGTGAATCTGGATGCGGGAAATCTACATTAGCAAAGTCTATAGCGTGTTTAACACCAGTTAAGTCGGGCGAAATTCTTTTTCATGGAATTGACGTATTAAAATTAAATTCAAAAAAGATGAAGGTCTATCGTCAAGCTTTGCAGATGATTTTTCAAAATCCTTATTCAAGTTTAAATCCTAAAATGAAAATTGGTGAAATTTTAAAAGAGCCTTTAGATGTAAATAATGATTTATGTATTTACTCAGAAGATAACAGAGCTTTACATGAGCTTTCAAAAAAGGAAATAACTGAGATTGTTTTGAAAGCATTAAAAACAGTGGGTTTAGATGAAAATGTTATGAATTTGTATCCACATGAATTTTCCGGAGGGCAACGACAAAGAATTGCAATTGCTAGAGCTTTAATATTACAACCGGAATTTATTATTGCTGATGAGCCGGTAAGTGCGTTGGATGTTAGTATTCAGGCTCAAATTATAAATTTGTTATTAAGTCTAAAAAAAGAATTTGATTTAACAGTACTTTTTATATCCCACGATATGAACGTTATAAGGACTATTGCAGATAGAATTGCAATAATGTATTTGGGTAAAATTGTTGAAATAGGTTCAACAGAGGAGATTTTTAATTCACCGCAACATCCATATACAAAAGCATTACTGGATGCAGTACCTAGTTTTAGCAAGAAAAAGGTAGAAATTTTGACAGGGGATTTACCTTCTCCATCGAATTTACCGACAGGTTGCAAATTTCATACTAGATGCAAATTTTGCATGGAAAAATGCAAAAATAGTGAACCTGAACTGAAATCATATTGGGAAGAACATGAAGTTGCTTGTTTTTTAAACGATGAAAACAACGATATGTAAATCTTTTGGCTGTTTGAATTTTATATTTGTTATTTTTTATTTGTTTATTGTAAGTAATGTTGTATTTGGTACTTATTAATATTTGCGTTTTCATGATATAATTATAAAAAATAACAAGGAGGCTTATATGGCAAAAGATTCAAGTTTTGATATTGTTTCAGAATTCGATAAACAAGAATTAGTAAACGCTATTGACCAAGTAAAAAGAGATATTACATCTCGTTTTGACTTAAAAAATTCAAAATCTGATATAGTCTTAGACGGAGATAAATCAGTTACTATTACAACTGAAGATGATATGAAATTGAGAAATATTTATGATATTTTGCAGTCTAAGCTTGTAAAAAGAGGTTTGAGTATTAAAATTTTAGATCCTCAAAAAATGGAAGATGCCTTAGGTGGTGCAGTTAGACAAGTTTATCTTTTAAGAAAAGGTCTTACTCAAGATTTAGCAAAGAAAATAGTTGGCGATATTAAAGATTCAAAGATTAAAGTTCAGGCTTCTATTCAGGGAGATCAAGTTAGGGTATCTGGAAAAAGCAGAGATGATTTGCAAGAAGTTATCGCAATGCTTCGCAAAAACGAAGAAAAATATGATTATCCTTTACAATTCCAAAACTACAGATAGGAGCTTAAATGGGTATAATTGATACATTAAAACACAAAGTTATTGTTTCATGTCAAGCAATGCCAAATGAACCTCTATACAAGGAAGAATGTATGGTTTCAATGATGAAATCTGTTCTAAATGGTGGTGCTGGAGGACTTAGAGTTGCAGGTGTGCGAGATGTTAAAAATGCAAAAAAAATAACAAATTTACCTGTAATTGGGCTTACAAAACCAGATGAAATTCCTGCAAATTGGAAAGAAATAGTTTATATTACTCCTTCATTGAAACATGTGGGTTTTTTGATTAAAGCTGGAGCAGACATAATTGCATTTGACGGCACAAGCAGAAAACATGAAAATTGTACAGTAGATGAAATTATTAAGCTTATAAAAATAAATAAAAGACTTTCTATGGCAGATATTTCTACTGTAGAAGAAGGTATTAATTGTGAAAAGCTTGGTGTAGATATTATCTCAACAACTTTAGCTGGTTACACTCAATTTTCTCCGTTAAAAAATGATGAACCTGATTTTGCGTTGTTAGAAGAATTGGTAAAAAAAGTGAAGGTACCTGTAATTTTAGAAGGTCGAATTTGGACTCCTGATGAAGTTGATAAAGCTTTTAAACTTGGAGCTCATAGTGTTGTTATTGGTTCTGCAATTACAAGACCGCAACTTATTACTAAAAGATTTGTTCAAAGAAAGGAAAAATAATGAAAGCTCTTGCATTTGATGTAGGTGGTACAAAAATATATTCAGCAATTATTGATGAAAATGGTGAATTTCTTACTGAAATTGAAAAACATTCTACACCTAGAGATTTGGTAAAGATTAGAGAAATTTTTTTATCATTGATAGAAAAATACGAAAAAGATGTAGATGTAATTACATTTTCTACCGCAGGAGCTTGTAACAACGCTCATACTGGAATTTTAGGCTCAACTGGAAATTTGGTAGAAGGATACAGTGATTTTGATTTTCAATCTTTATCCAAAACAAAAAGAGTGTATGTTGAGAATGATGCTAATTGTGCGGCTTGGGCGGAACATGTTTTAGGTGCTTCAAAAGGAATGCCTAATTCAATTATGCTTACATTAGGCACAGGTGTTGGTGGCGGTATTATTTTGAATGATAAATTATACAAAGGCAAATCAGGTGCTGCAGGTGAAATGCATTTCAAAATGAGAACAGATAAACATAGATCTTGTACTTGCGGAAGTTATGATTGTTTTGAAGCTTATACTTCTGGAACTGGCTTAAAAAGAACAGCTGAAGAAATTTCGGGAAATCCTGAAATTACAACTTATGATGTTATTGATGGAATTAAATCTGGCAACAAACAAATGCAAGAAATTTTTGATAAGTGGCAAAATGATATTCTTGAGGGTTGTATTGGCTTAACAAATATTTTTGACCCTGATTGTATTGTATTTTCTGGTTCAATGGCTCAATTTATTGATGTTGAATATCTTGAAAAAGCTACAAATGCAGAAATTATTACACAACCTACTAAAATACTTAAAGCAACAACTGGAAATTTTGCAGGCATGATTGGTGCAGCTATTTTAGCTTTGGGGGAAAAATAAGTTGGGAAAAGCTAAAAATAGAAGTTTTTCGTTAGGAAAACATCAACAAATTCCATTTATGACAAGAGAAAATGCAATAAAAGAAGTTGTTAAAAGATTTAAAAATAATGAAAATGCACTTGATTTAATTACATTGTTTGGTTTATCTGCAGAAGAACTTCTTGAAGGCGGAGCATTGTACGAAGAAATTAAGTCAATAGAAGGTATGTTAGATGTTTAAAAAAATTTTATTTTGGCTTGAAAATTCAAGAATTTTTACACTTCCAATGTCAATTTTTTCTTGGCTTGTTGCTTTTACGTTTGGTGTAACAAACAATGGTAATATTTTTTATGGAATTCTAGCATTGATTGGAATTTGTTGTTGCCAATTAGCTACAAATTTGTTTGATGATTACATTGATTTTAAAAAATTGACGAAATTGGGAACACTTAAACATCAAACAAAGTCTAAATGTGCTTATATAACAAATGGTGAAGCTACTTTAGGTGATATTTTAAAGGTAGTTGTTATTTACTGTTTAATCGCTTGTATCATAGGAGCTTTTTTACTATATAAAACTGGGTATCCAGTTGCTATTTTTGCAATTTTAGGTTCTATTTTTGTTTTGTCTTATGCAAAATGGTCAACAGCAGGAATTGGTGAAATAGCTGTAGGTTTAGCTTTTGGTCCAATACTATTTGGTGGTGTATATTGGGTTATGACTCAATCCTATCAATTTGATGTGTTTTTTATAGGAACAATTATCGTTATGTTTACGATTGGACTTTTGTATACAAATTCTTTGCTTGATTATGATGGTGATAAAATTTCTCACAAAAAAACTTTATGTAGTCGATTTGGAGATAAAAATAAAGCAATTTTTGGTTTAAGTATTTTTTACGGAACAGCTTATGGACTTATTATTTATGCGGTTGTTTCAGGCATTTTGCAAAGCATATTCTTAATTATATTCTTTACAATTCCACTACTTTTGGAATTAATTATTTCATTACTTATGTTTAATGAAAATAAAAATTATATACCTTCAAAAAAAATATGGCATTTTCCTTTTGAAAGGTTCGAAAAAATTAGAGCTAAAGACGTAAGTGTTGCAAGTTTTAGATTTAGAATGTATCAAGCCAGAAATTTGATGATTTATGCATCAATACTGGTTTGTATCGCAAGAATTATAAGTATTTATTTTTAATGTATAATTAAAGAAAAAGGAAAAATAAATGAAAAATATAACAAAAACTTTAGTAAAATACCCATATTTAACTCAAGATGTAGAAATTTATGAACGTAAAAATGGACATAAAATAGTACTTGCTCACAAAGAAGGGGGCATGGTTAATATTAGCTCATGGGTTAAAACAGGTTCGATTAACGAAAATGATGAAAATAATGGTATTTCACACTTCTTAGAACATTTGATGTTTAAAGGTACACATAAGCACAAAGCGGGTTACTTTGATAGAACTCTTGAAGCAAAAGGTGCTATTGTTAATGCTGCGACTTGGAAGGATTACACTTTTTATTATGTTACTCTTCCTAAAGGTGAAGGCAATAAAGATTTTTATGAAGCAATTGAACTTCATGCAGATATGATGCTTGATCCAACTTTACCTGAAGAAGAAATTGGTAAAGAATTTGATTTAAACGACAAAAATGTTAAAGATAAAAGAGAACGTCATGTTGTAATTGAAGAAATTCGTATGAGAAAAGATCAACCTTGGACTAAGGTTTATAACAAAACAAATTTTAACATGTATACAAAACACCCTTATAAAAGGGATGTTATAGGTACGCCTGAAATAATTTCACAGGTTCCTCAATCAGCAATAATGAATTATTACAAAACTCATTACACTCCAAATAATGTAACAACAATTATTGTTGGAGATTATAACCATGATGAAATTATTGAAAAAGTTTGTAAGGAATTCGATTGGAAAGGTAGAGAAAATTACCAAAATCCTGTATACGAAATTGATAAACCGACAGAACATACAATTTATAATGAAGAAACTGCAAATGTTAATACCGGATTTTTAATGTTTGGCTATTTAACATCTCCAGCAAAAAATGTTAAAGACACAATATTACTAGATTTGATTAATATAATTTTAGGCGATGGCTCAAGCTCAAGATTGTACCAAAATTTAATCGAAAAATCAAAAGAACCTATTTTTAATATGGTAGAAACAGATTTTTATCAATTTAGAGATGGAAATAATTTCTTTGTAGAAGCAAATTTTAGACCAGAAAAGAAAGATTTGGCTGTAGATTTGATAAAAAAAGAAATTGAAAATTTGAAATCTACTATTACTGAAAAAGAATTCAAAAAAGCTGTTAAAAAAACTAAATCAGATTTTGCATTTAAAGCGGAAACTGTTTCTGAAATTGGTGATACAATAGGAAATTACATGACAGTTTGCAATGACTTAACTTTAGTTTCTGACTATTTGGATATCCTAAATGAGATTACTATTGAAGATGTTCAAAATGCAGCAAAAAAATATTTGAATATTAATAATGCTGTAATTTCAGTTTTGATACCAGAAAAATAATTATAAAAAATATAGAATTATTCCCTATGGCAGATTAGTTATAGGGAATTTTTTATATTTTACAAAAATATTGACTTTTTTATTATATTCATTAAATAAATCATACAAATAGATGTATAAACGTTTGAAAAAATAACGCATAATGAAACTGTGAGAGTGTAATATGCCTTTCGTTTATAGATTACAAAAAGTACTTGATTTTAGAATTAGAAAAAAAGAAGAACAACTACTAGTTCTTCAGAAAGCTCAACAAGCGTTATTTGAAGCAGAAGCGGAAATACAACGTAATAATAACGAGATTGAAGCAACTAAACAAAATCAAAGACGAGCTGATTTTTCAATGATGGAAGCATACGACAACTATCTACACCACTTATGGGAAAAAGCCGATCAACTTGAGCTCGTAAGACAAGAAAAAGAACAAATTGTTCAACAAGAAATGAAAAAACTTGTAGAATTAGAACAAGCTGTTAAAGTTCTTGAAAAACACAAAGAAAAAAACAAAGAAAATTATATGGCAGAACAAAAAGCTACAGAGCTTAAGAACATGTCAGAGTTAGGTGTTCAAAGATACTTCCAACAAGCAAAAGAAAATCGAGAAGAAGAAGAATTACTTGAACAATATCAAAAAGAATTAGAGGACGAAAATAGATGAACGTAACAAATACTACATCAAAAATAGATGTTCAAACAACATCGACACAAACAACTCAAGCAACATCAAAAAATGCAGATACCGCATCGTTTAAAGATACTTTATCTTCTGCTGATACAAATGAACAAATTAATGCTGAGGTTAAAGCCGAAAATAAAAATCAACAAGATGTAGTAAATGAAAAAAAAGATACAAAAAGTGAAAATGATTTTGAATTCATTTCTAGAAATTTAGAATTAAAAGATGGTACAAAAAATAAAAAAAATGCAAAAATTGCAAAAAAAGAATTAGTTGATGAAATTATTTTGATTAACAGCAACCAATCAAATAATTTAAAACCTAAGAATAATCAGCAATTGTCCCAAGCAGTTTCTATTAATAAGTCTGACAAAGAATTAGAAAATAATAATGATAATAAGAATATCTATATTCCAGAAGAGTTATTAAGCAATCAAAAATTCAACCAAAGAAATTTTGAGTTTGAAAACGATAGAACAAAAATGAATAAATCAAATAAAAATGACGTAACAATTATTGAAGAAAAAAATTCAAAATTGAATGCTGTTTTGGATGAATTTGAAAATCCTGTAAAAAATAAAATAGGTGATGTTAATATAGCTCAAGATGAAATGGATTTGCAACAAATAAAGGAAATGAAAGTTCTTACATTTGAACCAATAGTTGATTTGTTAGAAATAAATAGAGGATTAACAACAAATAAAACAAACGATATTGTAAGTTTTATTGATGCAAATTTGTCTACAAATAATTCTTCTCGGACAAAAACATCTTCAACATCTCAAACTAGTTCTACGCAAAGTAGTAGTGAAAAAATTTCAATTAAAATGACTGAATCTGATGCAAAGTTCTTTAATTCACTAATCGAAAATAATGAACAAGTTATGCAAGGTGTAAAAGTTGCAGATGCTCAACAAAATTTGAACGATATAGAACAAGCTAAATCTGTAGAAGTTTCAAAAACATTATTAAATGCTTTAAAAGAATCTCAAGAAAATAACAAATCTTTTCGTGTAGATTTTGATAAAGATTTATCTGTAATTTTAAAAGTAAATAAAGATGGTCAAATTTCAGCTGAATTTTTACCTGGAGATAAGGCTGTTGAACAATATTTGAAAACAAATATGCCTTTATTAAAACAAAGATTTAATGAAGAAGGCTTAGAATACGAAAATTTATCTTATAAGCAATCTAAAAAAGAAAAAGAAGAAGAAAAACGTAATAGCAGAGGTAACAATAAGGAGAACGGCTATGAATGATTCATTTATAACTGCACTTAATACGCAGAAAGCTACAACCGAATGGATGAATACACTTGCCACTAACATGACAAATATGTATACTCCTGGTTTTAAAGAAAACAAAGTAACATTTAGAACCTTCCTTGGCGGAGCCGTGTTAGATGATTGTGATAAAAACTTTGGACAAGGTAAATCTACACCAGGTACAGCAAATGCAAACTTGTACCTTGAAGGTGAAGGTTTCTTTTTGACTCGTACAAACGAGGGCAAAATAATTTACACTCGTCACGGTGAATTTGATTTTGACAGTGAGGGTGTTTATAAAAATAAAGATGGATATGCCGTACAAGGTTATATTTTGAATGACAAAGGCGAAATTATGGCTGGTACAAAGTCATTAAGTGCAGACCTTTATGAAGAAACAATAACAAAGGGTGGAGCTTTAGACGTACCGACAACAAATATCAAGTTGTGGATTGACCCTAATAATGGTAAATACCTTGGTAAATATGATGATTATGAAATAAAAAATGATGGTACTATTTATGGTAAAGCTGATGGCGGAAAGAAAAAAGTACCATTGTATAAAATTTCAACAATGAGTTTCCATAATAAAAATGGCTTATATGAAATAAAAGATGGTCAATTTATTGAAACAGAAGAATCAGGAAGACCAGTTTTGGGTCGAGGAGAAATTCGTTCAGGCTTGTTAGAGCTTTCAAATGTAGGCTTTAAAGATAACTTGGCAAATTATCAACAAGCAAAAGTTCAAATGGAGCTTGCAAATAAATTAATTTCCTCACAAAAAGAGTTGTTACAAGAAGCAATGCGATTAGTTTCATCTTAAATTTGTAGTATAATACAAATTTTAATAAGTTGTATTTTAAAAGTACTAGCTCGAAAAGTAAAAAATAGTGGAAGGATAAATAGCAGAAAAACGGCAATCAACAGTTTTTATACTGTTTGATTTGCCGTGGAAAATTTTAATAAAAGAAAAGAGATATTTTAGAGTAAATTCAAGTACATGAGGGAAACAGGCACCCTCTTTTTTTGAACATATTTTTTAATATTGAGAAAAATGTGTGGAATTGGCTGTAAAAATGTGCAAAAAAAAGTTTGCCGAA
>JBJFBU010000079.1:0-12697 GCA_051888595.1 Candidatus Gastranaerophilaceae bacterium
AAATTTAAACTGCCACTTTTAAAGTGGCTTTTTTTTATGAATTAATAGATTTTTTTGCTAATAAAATCATCTAATATACCCATTTTTTCTGTAAAATTTGGATTTTTTTTGTTGTTTATGGTTTAATAAGTATGTATATTAAATATTATGAGGATTTAAAAATGGCTGTTGAAAGAACATTTGTAGCAATTAAACCGGATGCTGTTCAAAGAGGATTAATCGGTAAAATTATCAATAGATTTGAAGAAAAAGGCTTCAAAATTATTGCTATGAAAATGTTAGAAGTTACTAAAGAGCAAGCTTCTCAACATTATGCAGAACATGTTGGAAAACCATTTTATGAAGGTTTAATTCAATTTATTACTTCTGCACCAATTGTTGCTATGGTTGTTGAAGGACTTAATGCAATTGAAGAAGTTAGACATATTGTTGGTGCAACTAACCCAGATAAAGCGGACGTTGGTTCTATCAGAGCTGACTATTCACCATTAATGAAATGTAATTGTATTCATGCTTCTGATTCAGTTGCTTCTGCAGACAGAGAAATGGCTATTTATTTTGATGTAGATAAAGAACTTTGCACTAACTGGAAAACTATGATGGAAGTTGTTTTAGATGGATTGCAATAAGTATTTTAGTTATGATTTAGTACATGTTGATAAAAATACGGGTGCTCGTGCTGGTGTTTTGCATACTCCGCATGGTGATATTGAAACTCCAATTTTTATGCCTGTGGGTACTAATTCATCTGTAAAAATGCTTACAAATCACGATATTGAACATACTGGTGCTCAAATTATTTTAGCAAATTCTTATCATTTATATTTGCGTGCTGGTACGAAGTTAATTAAGCAATTCGGTGGAATTCATGGTTGGATGAATTGGCATAAGCCTGTTTTAACTGATTCTGGAGGATTTCAGGTCTTTTCATTAGCTGATTTGAGAAAAATTACAGAAGACGGTGTAAAATTTAGAGATCCAAAGGATGGTAAAGAACATTTTATATCTCCTGAAATTTCTATGGAAATTCAAGAAGATATCGGTGCTGATATAATGATGGCATTTGATGTTTGTTCTCCATTTCCTTGTACTTATCAAGAAGCCAAAAAAGCTATGGAACAAACTCATAGATGGTTGGAAAGATGTTTTAAGGCAAAAACTAATCCTAGACAAGCATTGTTTCCAATTGTTCAAGGAGCTTTTTTTGATGATTTAAGAAAAGAATCAGCTTTAGTTATATCATCTTATGATGCTGTTGGTTATGCAATAGGAGGTTTAAGCGTTGGCGAAACTAAAGATATAATGAATCATTTTGTTGAGTTTACAGCTCCTTTATTACCGGAACATAAGCCAAGATACCTTATGGGTGTTGGTACTCCAGAAGATTTGTTGGATGGTATAAAACGTGGTATAGATATGTTTGATTGTGTTTTGCCAACAAGAAATGCTAGACATGGGTCGTTCTTTACTCATGATGGTAAAATGTGTATTAAAAATCAAAAATTTCAAGCTGACCCTGCACCACTAGATTCAGCATGCGATTGTTATGCTTGTAAAAATCATTCGAGAGCCTATATCAGACACTTGTTCAAATGCCAAGAAATGACTTCAGCTGCATTAATGTCTATTCATAATATCAAATTCTTAATTGATTTTGCAAAAGCTTGCAGAAAAGCGATTTTAAATGATGAATTTGATAAATTTTATGCAGAAAATTATTCTCATTTTGTTAAATCTTAGTTAGATATTTTGCAAGTGTGATATTTCAATTTTAGGCTCAAGCGTAATACCTATTGCATCAATTCTGTAGTTTGAATAATTTGAGTGATCTTGTAGGTATGTAAAAAGCCCTTGTTTTAAGTGATTATATTTTGATTTTGTTATTGCTTCTAGTGGTGCACCGAAATCATTTGTTTTTCTAGTCTTTACTTCAACAAATACAAGAGTTTTTTTTATTGTTGCAATTATATCAATTTCACAAAATCGAGAGAATGTTTTATTTCTCTCGATTATTTTATATCCATTTTTTTCAAGAAAACTACAAGCTAAATCTTCACCCAATTTCCCAATTTCTTTGTTAAATGATTTCATTATAGCCTTCAGGATTACTTAATAAGTCATAATTTATTTCATTTTCATTATCAGCAATAGTTGCGGCAACAACGGCATCTGACGTTACATTGACCATTGTGCCAACCATATCAGTAATTCTATCCATTGTAAATAATAATGCAAAACCTGAAATTAATTGTTCAGGAGTTAGTCCCAAACCATTTAAAACAAGGACTATTGTAATTAAACCAGTACCAGGAATTCCAGCACATGTACTAGAAGCAATCATAGTTAAAACTGCAATTTGAAGAATTAAGAATGGTGTTAAATCTACACCATAAGCTTGTGCCAAAAATATCACTGCAACCATTTGAATAAGTGCTGTTCCATCCATATTTAATGTTGCACCTAACGGTAATACAAAGCTAGATATTTTGTGCGAAATACCTCTTTTTTCACAACATGCAATGGTTAATGGTAAAGTTGCAGAAGAGCTTGCTGTGCCAAAAGCAACCATCATTGCTTCAGTAATCGCTGCGTATAATTTTAATATAGGTACTTTTGAAAATATGTGCAAAAATAGCGGGTATACAACAAGTAATTGTAGACCAAGACCGATTGTTAAGACTAATAAGTACTTAGATATGCTTGAAAATATATCCATACCAAAACTTGAAATAGAAGTAGCAGTAAGTGCAAATACCCCAGGGGCTGCCAAATACATTATCCAATCAGTTACTTTCATTGTTGCTGCAAATACAGATTCAAAGAAAGATATGACTGGTCTATTTACTTCACCAACCTTTGCAAGTGCAATTGCAAAGATTAATACAAAAAGTAATATCGGTACCATATCACCGGTTGCAAGTGATGATACAGGATTTCTAGGCATAAAATCTAAAATTATATTTAATATATTTTCTCTTTGATTTTCAATTGTTGCAGAAACCTGTTGTTGAATTTCTATTGCAGCTTGTGTATCAATGTGTTGAGCTGCACCAACCCCAGGTTTTATAGTTAATGCTAAAGTTAATCCGATAACTATAGCCAAAGTTGTTAAAATACCATAGTATAGAACCATTTTTGTTCCGAATTTTCCAAGCTGTTTGTTATCTCCAATGCTTGCGATACCAATAATTACAGCTGATACAACAAGAGGTATTACAACCATTTGAATTAATCTAATAAAAGCTTGTCCCATAAAGGTTAGGATATTGAATATAGTTGAGTTTTCATGTCCATGTAACAATATGCCAACTACAATACCTGCGATTATACCAAAAAATATATGCCAATTACGTTTTAAGCCTAATCCTAATGCAATTAGTACTTGCATGTGTACTTTCATATTTTATATCCCTTTTCATTTCTTATTTATATTGTGTTAATTGTAATACTTAATTGAAAAAAATACAAATTATTGTTACATATTTTTAGTAACAACCTTGTAAAACTGGTAGTTTTACGTTAGCACAAAATGCATTTTCTGTTAATCGGATACCTAAACAACCTTGATTACGCTTAAACTGTGCTCGATATATTAATTTTAAAGTCTTATCTACAGTTTGTTTATCAAATTTTTCAATAATTTCTTCATAAGTTTTTTGATTTTCAATGTAATCCTCTATTATTTGGTCAAGAATTGCATATTCAGGTAAAGAATCTTGGTCTTTTTGGTTTGGACGTAATTCTGCAGATGGAGCTTTATCTATAATTTCTTGCGGAATAATTTCACCGTTTCTGTTTATCCAGTTTGCTAGTTTGTAAACATTTGTTTTTGTTAAATCAGCTATAACGTTTAAGCCACCGCACATATCACCGTATAAAGTGCCGTAACCGCAAGCTACTTCTGATTTGTTTCCTGTTGAAAGTAATAAACAGTTTTCACGATTTGAAGCAAACATTAATATTACAGCTCTAAGTCTTGATTGAAGGTTTTCTTCTGCTAAATCCATTTTATGTTCTTTCGCTACATTGTCCATAAAGCAATCGAATAAAGGTGCAATTGATATTGTTTTTGTGTTAATACCTGTATTCTTAACCAATTTTTCTGAATCTTTTATACTACCTTCTGAAGAATATTTGCTTGGAAGCATTATTGTATATACATTTTCGCTACCAATTGCATCTTTCGCTAAAACAGCAGTTAGAGCAGAATCTATACCGCCTGACAAGCCTAAAACTACTTTTTTAAATCCTGTAATTTCACAATATTCTTTCATAGCAAAAGTTGTAACTTTGTAGAATTCTTCTTCTTGATTAATTTTAGCTGTATTAATAGATTTATCGAATTCAACATTACAAACTGTTTCTTCTAATAGTGGCAATTGCATTGTTAATTCATTTTTTTCGTTTTTAACGAAACTTTGACCTGCAAAAACATTTTCATCTGACAACATTATTGAATTTACATAGATAAATTTTGTATTTGTAACAGTGTTTTCAATAAAATTGTTGTGTGAATTTTTAGCGTAATAACTATTTTTAACCAAAATGTATAAATCACAATTTATGCTATCATTGTAAGTTGTTGATACATATATTTTTTTGTTGCAACAATCAAAATATCCTTCTGAAATGTTATATATTTTGCCCTTTTTTAATAATGTTTTACCGACTAAAAATGTATTATTAGGATAATTTTTGATTAATTTGTCAAAGAAATCTGTTCTTTTTTCTTGATAATTACTATCAAAATTCATTGTACAATTTTCTTCAATATCAGGAAATACCATTAAATCTGTATTTGTATCAAAATTTTTAACAATATTTTCATAGTTGTAGTCAAAATTTGCAACTCTATACTTTAATTGAGCTAATTTTATATTCATAATACCCCTCGCTATTCTTCAAGTTTTATATAACTTGCATCTTTCCAACGTAAATCTATATATTTTATTTTTTTATCTAAAGTCTTTATTTGAGGCATAATTGATGAAATTCTTTTTATTCTTTCAATACAAGAATCGTCTAATTCGCCAACTCTCAATTTTATATTGTGAATTTGTATATAAACATCATTTGGTGTTCTTAAATCAATGTAATCAAGAGGTTCTTTTGTTGAAATTTTTACAGTTTTGGCAACTTTTTCTATTTTTTCAATTTTTGATAAATCCCAATATCTATAGTCATCACCTTTTGTACCATAAGTTAAAACTTTTATTGTTTTGAAAGATGGGTTTAAAGGTAAGTAATCTCTGCCGATAAGCGTTCCGCCTTTAGTGAAAAATGCAACAGGTGGAGCTTTTTCATCGGGTGCAATTGTTATTATTGGAGTCTTTTCTTGAATAATTATTTGCAATCTAGCAGGGTACCAAAAACGACGTATAAATACGTTTTCAACTGGTTCTAATGCTAATAAATTATTTTTTATCTCATTTGTATTATACATATAAATTGGAACTTTAGGAACTTCTGTTTTTCTTAAAATAGCTAAAATATAATAATCAGGGACGATTTTATTATTGATAATTTCCAAAGTTGGACTATTTACATTATCAAATGCATGTGGTGACATATACCATTGTTGCATTCTAATCAGTTTGTAGCAAAGTAACATTAAAGCGACAATGAATATAATTCGTAACAAAAATCTCAATCTGCGAAACCACATGTTGGCTTTGCGAACGCTACGTTCTTTTTTATTACGATTAATTCGAGTTTTTATGTATTCGGGATTGTATCCGTTTTCATCTAACTCTTTGTCTTCTGCCATCTATTTGTTAAGTCCTACACTGTTTAATATTAACAATACAAGTTCATCATAGCTGATACCCATAGCTTTTGATTGAGCAGGCAAATCACTTACATCTGTCATTCCTGGGCTTGTGTTAATTTCTAAGAAATAAGGTTCGTTGTCTTTTACCATGAAATCTACCCTTGAAACACCGCTACAACCTGCTGTAATGTGAGATTGAACAGCTAGGTGTTTAATTAATTTTGTTTTTTCTTCTGATAAATTTGCTGGTAAGATGAATTCTGACATTCCATTTGTATATTTAGCTTCGAAATCATACCATTCTGTTTTTGGTCTAATCTCTAATATTTCAGTTGCAAATGTTTTACCTTCGTTTTCTAGAACGCCAACAGTTATAAAAAATCCATCAATAAATTCTTCTATCAAAACATCATCATTGAATTTTAAGGCTTCATTATAAGCTTTTTCTAATTCTTCTGGTTTATTAACTTTTGTCATACCAAAACTTGAGCCTTCGCAAACTGGCTTTGTTATTAATGGATATTTTAAATTAGCAGTTTTTTCTTTTACATTTTCACCTTTTTTTACAAATACAGATTTGATTAATGGTATTTCTGGGCAAGTTGACAAAATTCTTTTTGTATATTCTTTGTTCATGCATAAAGATGAAGCCATTACACCACAACCTGTATAAGGAATGTGTAAAATTTCTAATAAACCTTGAATGCATCCATCTTCACCGTATTTTCCGTGAAGGGCAATGTATGCGTATTCGATATTTTTATCTTTTAATGTTTGAGCTATATTTTCGTCTACAACAACAAGTTCTGCGTTTTCATAGCCTAATCTTTTTAATGCTTCAAAACAATTTTTTCCAGAACGAAGTGAAACATCTTTTTCTGATGACATTCCACCACACAAAACTCCAATTCGAGCTTTTTTATCTATTTTTGCATTAATTCCTTCCATATTTCTGCCTCTTTTTTAGATTTATTTCCAATATATTTTACTTCAGGTTTCAAACTTATGCCATAAGTTTCTTTTACTTTATTGTACATCAACATCATTAAATTGAGAATATCTTCTGAGGTTGCATTGTTATTATTTATTATAAAATTGGCGTGATTTTCCCAAACTTTTGCTCCTCCAATAGTAAAATCTTTTGCTCCAATGCTGTCCAGAAGTTTTCCTGCAGAATTATTTTCAGGATTTTTAAATACACTGCCACAGTTTGGTAATGCCAATGACGGTTGATGATTTTTTCTAAAATCTAAATTGTAATCCATTTTTTCTTTTATATTTTTTTGCTCTGCAAATGGAAGTACAAATTCTGCTGAAATTACAACGTACTGTTTTTTTTGACAAATAGATGTTCTATATCCAAACTCTAATTCTTTTTTAGAAAGTTTCAGAGTTTCTTTATTTTTGCAATCAAAAACTGTTGCGAATGTTAGATAGTCGCTAATGCATTGTTCTTTAGCCGATGCATTCATATAAATTTCACCACCAACTGACCCTGGAAAACCAATCATAAATTCAAAACCAGTTAAAGAATTTTGATAGGCTAATTTTGAAGCCATAGGTCCTTTTAAACCACATTCTGCATAAACAGTTTTATCTGAAATTTTTATGTTGTTGCACTTTGTCGTGAATATAATATTACCGTTATATCCGGCAGAAGAAATTAAAATGTTAGAACAATTGCCAACTACTAAAGGGTTATCAAGTTTATTTAATAAATAAACCAATTCATCTACATTTTTGGGAAAATATGCGTGTTGTATCGCTCCGCTAACTTTAAAAGAAGTCAGATTTTTTGCACTAAATTCTTCTCTAACTTCAATGTCCATAATTAATTTCTCTTGTCTAATTTTAGTAATTCTTTGCCAAGTGCTGTAATTGTACCAGCTCCAAGTCCTACTACAATATCATCTTTTTTTAGCATAGGATAAATCTTTTCCGCAACATTTTCAATTGTTCCACCAATATATTCGCAGTCTGGACAATGTTGTTTTAATTCTTTTGCAAAGTTTTCGCCTGTAATACCGTCAATGCTGTATTCTGAAGCAGCATATACATCGGTAACAATAACTTTGTGAACATTTTCAAAAGCTTGGATAAATTCATTCCATAAACTCTTTAAACGAGTATATCTATGAGGTTGAAATACCGCAACAACTCTTTTATCAGAAAATTCTGTCAATGCAGAAAGAGTCGCTTTTACTTCTGTAGGGTGGTGTGCGTAATCATCATATATAACAGCACCTTTTACATCACCAATATATTGAAATCTTCTGCCCATACCAGTAAATGTACCAAAATGTTCTACAATTTTTGAAATATCAACATTAGCTTCATTTAGACTTGCAAAAACAGCAAGAGCATTAGTTATATTATGTTTTCCTAAAAGTTTAATTTTTAAGTGTGTTAATAATTTACCATTATAGAAAACGTCAAAAGAACTTCCTGTAGGAGTTAGTACGATATTTTTTGCTAAATAATCTGCATCATTTAGACCGTATGTTATAAAGTTAAATCCTTTTAACTTGTTGTTTCCAGCATTGTCATTATTTATTAAAACTTTTTGAGTATTATTAAATCTTGATAGGATGCCATTGAATGTTTCAACAAGAGAATCTAAACCATTTTTGTAAAAATCAAGATGGTCAGCATCAAGATTATTAATTACTAATATGTGAGGATTATATTTTACAACTGTACCATCGCTTTCATCCAATTCTGCTATAAAATAGTTATCACTTTGGTAATTTGCGTTAGTATGAATTTCTGGTATAATTCCGCCAACAACATAAGAAGGTTTTAGTCCAGCTTTCTCCATTACATAAGAAGATAGCCCACTAGTAGTTGTTTTTCCGTGTGTGCCAGCATAACCAATAAAACATTTTGAACGTTCTGAAAGTGTTTTTAATACGTCAGAACGATGTAAAATAGGTAAACCTAGCTCTTTTGCTCGTTGAATTTCTGGATTTGTTTCTCTTATTGCTGAACTTGCTACAACAATACAATTTTCTGGAACATTGCTCTTGTCGTGTCCAATATGAACATTTGCTCCTAATTTTCTTATTTCATCAATATATTTGCTATTGTTTATATCAGAACCAGAAACGGTATATCCTTCTTGTAAAAGATATTTAGCTAAACCGCTCATTCCAATTCCGCCTATTGCTATAAAATGATATTTTTCTTTTTCCACTTCAACTACCCAAAATTTCAATATTTACTCATAAATTTTATAATAAACATACTTAAAAATAAATAGTTTTGTTTATAAAATTAAGTCTTTTTCTGTAATTTTCGTATATTTTTTTAAATATTTTATAAGTATTTCTGATTGTGTTTTGTGAGATATTTTTAATATTTTGCCATTTTTAAATTGAGGATAATTGTCTTTCCCTTCTGCAATATAAGAATTTGTAACAACTCTATAATATTTTGTATCATTAATAGGGTCAGAAGTATTCTTGTGTACTTGCAAGTATCTTCTGCCTGTTTGTTGACCTGAAATTAAAATATCTTTTAAATACTTTCCTTGAATTTCAAGCAAAACAACCTTATTTTTAAATGGTAAAATTTCTAATACATCAGCGTAAGTTATTTTTTCTCGTAAATTTCGATTTACTCTAATAGAACCAGAGTTATTTAAAACAACATCATAATTAGGAAATTCTTGTATCATACATTTTAAAATTAATCGACCTAAATTTGTTTGATTTCTCTCAATTATATTTTGTTCACCAATAAGTTGAGTATCTAATTTTGTTATAACTTTTGAAGTTTTTCTTGATATTTTTTTATCGTAATTTGAAATAATTTTATCAACTTTTAAATCTGGTTTTATCGAATTTGTAATATTCTGATATTTATAGTGTCTTAATTTATTGTCAAAATCTATAATACCAACTCTTACGCCAAATTCTCCATCTTGAATAATAGGTGTATCTCCTGTGTATTTTGGAGTTTCAAAGAAATAGTGATTATGTCCACCTAAAATTAAATCTATTTGTGGTATTTCTTTTGCAATTCTTCTATCTTCATCCAAACCGCAATGAGAAACTACAATTAATCTATCAAAATTGACATTACTTATTATTTTTTTTATCTCAACAACAGGGTCTGTTACTATTACTGAATTTGTATTGGATAAATTTGTTAGACTTGGTGTTGTAACACCTATTATCAAAAATTTTTCATTATCAATAGATCTTGTAATATATGGTTTTACATTATTACATAAGTATTTATCTTTGAAGTGTACATTCGCAGATATGAATTGAGTTTTAGAACGCTTAACATTATTTCTTAAAACTTTTATACCATCATCAAATTCGTGATTACCAAGAGTTATTGCATCATATTTTATGTATGGTAAAAGTTTATCTGAAAGTTTTCCGTAATCCAATCTGTAATAAAGTGAGCCTTGGAAATAATCCCCACTGTCAAGAAGTAATACGTTTTTATTTTGTTTGCGAACTTCATTTATAAAAGTAACTCTACGGGAAAATCCTCCCATATCTTTTATCCCCCGATATTCAATCGGTGAAATTCTACCATGAATATCGCTTGTGTGTAGAATAGTTACATCTGCACTTAGTGCAAAATTACCAAATAATAGTGTAAATATTGTAAGAATAAATTTTTTCATGTTAATCCTTCTCCAAATATACAACTCTTTTTCTTATATTCCATTGTATTAATGTTAATACGAAAATTATTGCAAACAAAATATAAGCCAATGCACTTGCTTTGCCAACATTGAAAAATTCAAAAGCATTTTTGTAAATAGCATATACTAAAACATTTGTACTGTCTAAAGGACCCCCTTGTGTCATTACATAAATAAGGTCAAATACTTGGAATGAACTAATTGCTGTAATTATAGTTACAAAAAATATTGTAGGCGACAGTAGTGGTATTGTTATATGCCAAAAAGTTTCTAAAGCATTAGCACCATCAATTTTTGAGGCTTCAAGTAAATCGTTGTTTACTGTACTTAGTCCGGTTAAAAATAAAACCATATTATAACCAATTAATTTCCATACAGAAACAATTATAAGTGCAGGCATTGCAAAATTTGTATCATAAAGCCAATTTATATGAAGATTTAAAACTTGGTTAAGAATTCCGATATTAGGGTCAAAAATCCATTCCCAAATGATACCAATTACAATCATCGGGGTTATAAAAGGTAGAAAATATGCAGTTTTAAAAAATTCACTGCCCCTAACTTTTGAATTTATTATGCAAGCTAATATTAATGGTATAATCACACCGAAAATAGTTGTTGAAATTGCATATACAAAAGTATTTATCAGTATTTTTAAAAAAACATTTTCTGTTAAAACTGTTTTGTAATTATCAAGTCCTACAAATTTAATTTCGTTTAATAAATCCCATTTTGTAAAACTAAGGCAAAACGAGCAAGCAATAGGGATTAAAATAAAGATAATTGTTCCAATTAAAGCAGGTAAAATAAATACCCATCCCATAAAAAATTGCTTATTTGCTAAGTTTGATAAAAAATCTTTCATAATATTCATGACAATAAAGTTATTTATGTTAATATTATATTAAAAAAACGGAGGAATATAAATGTTGACAAAATGGGATAGTGCATTTGGAAAAAATGACATTAGAGGTATATACGGTCAAGATGTAACTGAAGAGTTATACTTTTTTGTTGGTAAAGCTTATGTTAAATATGTAAGTTTTAAAGACCAAAAATTGCCAAAAGATTTATGGATAACAGTATGCCGTGATGCAAGAAATCATTCACCAGCACTTGTAAAAGCTTTAATTCAAGGTGTTACAGCTGCAGGTGCAAATATTGTAGATTTAGGCTTAGCACCAACTCCAATTGGTTATTATTCAAATGTTGTAGGTATTAATGATACGGTAACTGACGGACATGACATTGATGGTGCTTTGATTGTTACAGCTAGCCACAATCCGAGTCAATATAATGGTTTAAAAATGACTTATAAAGGACAAATTTTAGGTGAAGAACCAATTCAAGAACTTTTAAAATTAGTTGCTGAAATTAGTCAAGAATCATTGTTATCTCATACTTTTGGTAAAACAGTTGAGTATGATTTAATTCCTGATTATACAGACGTTATGAAATTAAACTTTGGTCATGTTGGGGAAGGTTTAAAAATTGTTGTTGACAGTGCAAACGGTACAGGCGGTGTTGTTGCACCAGCTTTGTATAGAGCAATTGGTTGTGAAGTTATTGAGCTTTATTCAAATCCTGATGGACGTTTTCCTAACCACCATCCAAATCCAAGTGACGAAAAAACTTTAGATGATATTAAACGTGCTGTTGTTGAGAACAACGCTGATTTTGGTATTGCATTTGATGGTGATAGCGATAGAATTGGTGTTATAGATTCACAAGGTCGTTCTATGACAGGTGACAAATTATTGTTGATTTACGCATTAGATTTAATTGAAAAATATAAAAATTCTGGCGTAAAACCTGTTATTGTTTCAGAGGTAAAATGTTCACAAGTGTTGTTTGATACAATAAACAGTTTAGGTGCTGAAGCTATTATGTGTAGAACTGGTCATGGTTTTATTATAGCAAAAATGAAAGAAACAGGTGCTTTACTTGCTGGTGAAATGAGCGGTCATACTTTCTTTAAAGACAGATACTATGGCTTTGATGATGCTGTTTATGCAGGTTGCAGAATTATTGAAATTGTTTCAAAGAAGAAAAAAGAAAATCCAGAATTTAAAGTCGAAGATATGCTATATGCTTTTGATAAAGTTTATTCTTCTCATGAAGTAAGATTAAGCTGTCCATCCCCATGAACGCCCTGGCAAACGACCAGCTCAAGCGCTTGCGCGAGCTCCTCAGCGGCACCGACATCACCTTCGGCCGCTACACCGGCGACACCAAGGAGACCGAGGGGGCTGCCCTCAAGCAGT
>JBJFBU010000080.1:0-12560 GCA_051888595.1 Candidatus Gastranaerophilaceae bacterium
AATTATCACTGTATGATGGTATAAAGGGCTTATTTAATTTCTTTGACAAACTAATCGGAAAAAGAGATTTTATTGCAGCGGCTAAAGCTTCTTACATGATGATAAAAATGGTTTTTGCACTTGATGATTTGGAAACTTTACATTCTTACTACAGAGCAAGAGAAGTAAAAGTTGGTGAAGCTGAAAAACATTACAAAAAATGTCTTGAAATGTATAAAAATGTTCAATCAACAAGAGAATTAAAAAAGATTAAAAAAGCCGTAAAAAAAGAAATGGCAAAAACAGAAATTGATAAAAAAAGAGAAATTCTTAACGTTGACATCACAGGTGAAATTTATCTAGTTGGAGATCCATTCTCAAACCAATATATTGAAAGAGAATTAGGTAAAATGGGTGTTCAAACTAGAAGAAGTCTTACTGTTAGCAGTTTCTTAAAAGATGCTATTATTCCAAAAATATTTAGAAAAGGTGAAACACACTTGCAAAGAGCTGTTAGAATGGCAAAACCTTATTTAATGAGAGATATTGGTGGCGATTCACTGGAATGTGTTTCTGATGTGGCTTATGCAGATGAAAAAGGGAAAGACGGTATTATTCATGTAAGTCCATTTACTTGCATGCCTGAAATTATGTCACAAAACATATTCCCTAATATGCGTGAGCACCACAATATTCCAATTTTAACACTAGTAATGGATGAACAATCTGGTAAAGCTGGCTATATTACAAGACTGGAAGCATTCGTAGACTTAATGCGAAGAAAGAAAAGAAAAGCTGTACTTGAAAACAGAAAAGAAACAGCAAAAATTTCTTAAAATAGGTTCAAGCATGATAAGTGAATTGAAAAAAGCGTTTCAAATTTCATTTGATAATTTGATATTATCTACACCACCTTTGGTATTTATTATTTTTAATTTGGTGTATTTTTCGCTTGCTCAAAACTCTGTAAAACACATTACTCAGCTATTCTTTATTTAGTAATACTAATTTTGACTATTAGTTTTTTTATTTCTGGATGGGCTTATATGGTTATTGTATCCATTTTTAACTATAAAAATGGAATATCTTATAGCAAATCTTCAGACTCTTTTAAACTTTTAAAAGAATTTCCTGTCGGTGTTAGTGACTATTTTAAAAAAAGCCTTACATTAACTGTTGTTTCTCTATTTTTATGGAATATTGTTCTTTATTCATGCTTTCTATTCAACATGAAAGTATTTGGCGATTTGGAAATATCTATACCAAAATTAATAGATTCTTTTTCTTCACTTATTGCACTACAAAATTTTTGTGAACACTTAACACAAACCCAAATATTACAACTTACAGGTTGGACTATAACTACAATCATTTGTATAGTAGCTTTTGGGTTATTCACAATACTTTGGCCATTAGAAATTTTTTATAAACGAAAAAAAGTTTTAGATGCACTTTTTGTATCAGCAAAAAAAGTTTCAACACAACCAAAGTTTATACTACTATACTTAATAATTTGTTTTATTAATCTTATTTTTATATTTTTAAATATAATTTCATTTGTAAATCCAATAGCATCATTTTTTATGACTTTAACGTACTTCTATTTCATAGTTTATATTTTTGTATTATTATTCTTATACTATGAAGACAAAATCCAAAGTTATAGCAATAGCAGCACCGACAGCAACAGGAAAAACTAAACTCGCAATAGAATTAGCCCACAAAATTAATGGAGAGATTATATCAGCTGATTCAAGACTTGTATATAAAGGATTTGAAATTGCAGTCGCAAAACCCACTATTGAAGAAAGAGAAGGTATACCTCATTACCTAATTGATGTCGTAGAACCTGAAGTTGATTATAGTGTTGCTAATTTTTGTGATGATGCGACAAAAGCAATAAATGAAATTTTAGCAAAAAATAAAACACCTATTGTTGTTGGTGGCACAGGACTATATTTTAGAATTTTACTTGAAGGTTTAGACTTACCAAGAGTTGAACCAAATATTGAATTAAGAAAAAATTTAGAAGAATTTTCAATTAAAGATCTTATAATAGAGCTTGAAAAATATGACAAAAATTGGTCTGATAGAATATCAACACCAGACAAACGTAAATTAATTAGAGCCATTGAAATTTGCATAGGACTTGGTAAACCTTTTTCAAAAGTACAATCAAAAAAGGAAGTACCTTATGATGTAGAATGGATTGGTATAAATATGCCAAGAGATGAAATTTACAATAGAATTAACAAAAGAGTTGATAAAATGGTAGAACTTGGAATATTAGAAGAAACAAAAGCTCTACTTAAAAAGCATGGTAGAATTCCAAATTTTGTAAAAACTATCGGATATCAAGAGTTGTTACAATATTTAGATGGGGAAATTTCTTTTGATAAGGCTATTGAATTAATAAAACAGCACTCAAGAAATTATGCCAAAAGACAACTAACATGGTTTCGAAGAAATAAAGCACTTGGTATTAACTAAAATTTTACAAAAAATGACATTTCTTATTAGAAATGTCATTTTTAAATTTTATATCTTCTAGCTTATTATTCAGCTGGAGTTTCTTCAGCAGATGCTTCTGCAGCTGCAGCAGCTTCAGCTTCAGCTTGTTTTTTAGCCAAAGCTTTTTTAGATAATTTAACTGTTTCAGGTTTTTTGTAGTTTAAAGAACCATCGTCATTACAATTTTTAATTAAGTAAGCAACAGTTTCAGTTGGTTGAGCACCTTTTTTAACCCAATCAAGTGCTGAATTTTTATCTAAAACCATAACTTTAGTTTTTGGGTTGTAATGTCCCAATTCTTGAATTGGAGCACCTTCACGTTTTGATGTTGAATTTGTAACAACGATTCTGTATGCAGGGTTTTTCTTACAACCTAATCTTTTTAATCTAATTTTTAACATTAAAATTTTCCTTCTTACAATTTGCTACTCGCAAGTATCTAGCCGCTTTGGTACTTGCTTGGATAAGTTTTAAGAGGATAAACCTACCCAGTAATTTTATATAACCACAAAAATAAATTTCAGGCAAGTTTTTTAAACTAAAGTTACAGTCTGTTAAAGATTTGCCACTATTTTTATTATTGATAATATATAATTATGGCAAAAATATTATTAGTTTCAGACAACAACGAAAAAATAAAGCATTATGATGAAGTTTTAACTGGATTCTCTCATGAATTTTTGTTCGCAACTAACGATCAAATGTTTTTTGATGCTATGAATGCTGATGTTGCAAATATTATAATATTAGATGCAAATTCAGCTTCTATAGATTTACCAAAATTATATAGAAAAATTAACTCGTTAAAAGAAAACTTAATAATACTTGCACTTATAAGTGATGATAAAATTCCTCCAGAACTGTTAAATGTTTCTGATGCATTCTTAACAGAACCTGTTGCAGATAGTGTTTTGATATCAACAATCAATGTAAATTTGAGAAGAAAAGATGCACTTACTCGACTTTCAACCTCAAACCAAAATTTATCAAAAAGCTTATATCAACTTGATGTTTTGTACAATTTGGGTTCGCAATTATCAGCTACATTGGATAAAGAAAAGCTTATAAATATTATGCTTGAAGGTTTAGATAAAGCACTTGGATTTTCTGTTGCCTGTGTTTTAACTTTCAAATCTGACAATGAACCTTTATTGATAATAAATTCTATTAATCAAATTTCAGATAGGCTTCTTGAAGCCTTAAAACTTCGAGCTGTATTGAATTACAAATCATTATTTGAAAATAAGGAAATGCCTTTTACCCTAAACATTGATGATTTAAAAACGATAAAATATGCTAAAAATCCTATTGATGACTATGATTTTTCAGTATTAAGATACGATAATATGTTTGCTCAAATAAACTTGAGTGAAAATTTCTTTGGATTTGTTGAAATATATCGAGAAAACGTGTTTACAAATGAAGATGCACAATGTTTTCACACAATAGCACAACAAGTTTCAATGCCTTTAAAAAATGCATCTTATGTTCAGGAAATTAAAGAAAAAAATATTGAATTGTACAGGCTTGAACATTTAAAATCTGAATTTGTATCTATAGTTTCACATGAACTTAGAACACCAATTACACCGCTTAAAACGTCATTACAGATTATATTAAGCGGTAGAGCTGGTGAAGTTACACCTGAAATGTCAAGATTTTTAGCAATGGCAAACAAAAATATTGAATGTTTTTCTAAAATAATCAATGACTTATTAGACATGTCAAAAATTGAAGCTGGCAAAATGGATTACAAATTTGCAGCAACTAATATTGAAAAACTTATCGAATTTGTAAAATTGCAACAAAATAATGTAGCCACAGAAAAAGGTTTGGAACTTTCAACAACCTTCGACAACAACTTTGCGTATGTATTTGCAGATTCTTCGAGGTTGCAACAAGTGTTAAATAACTTAATCTCTAATGCAATAAAATTTACAAAATCTGGCGGGAAAATTAATATTAGTACAAAAATTATTGATGCAAAAGATATAAAATGTGCTGAATGTTTCTATGAACAAGTGAAGCATTTAGAAGGTAAATATCTACAAGTTTGCGTAAGAGATGAAGGTATTGGTATTGAAGAAGAAAACTTGGCAAAAGTATTCGACCAATTTAAACAACTTGAAAGCTCTCTATCAAGAGAAGTTGGTGGTACAGGTTTAGGACTACCTATTGTTAGAAAAATTTTAGATGCACATAACGGTGCAATTTGGGCAGATAGTAAAATTAATGAAGGTTCAAGTTTCTACTTTGTACTCCCCGTTGCAACTGACAAATCAAATTTCTGGATATTACACAAACAGCTTATACAACAAGCAAAAGTAAACAAAACAAAATTTATCACACTTACAATCTCATCACAAGATGATATTATACAAAATCTTCTTAATGAAGAAAATTTAATAAATCGTACATATCTTAACAATTCTGTTGTTGTAAAAGAAGAAGATAAGACATCTTTAACTATGGTAATCCCTGATGGCGACGAGTGTGTAGTCGATTTTCTAAAACGAAAGATAGATACAGTGGTGCTTAACGATAAAGCCCGATATGGAAAATGTGATATAATATATTCATATACTACTTATCCGAAGGAGAAAGATTAATGAAAAAAGTATTAATTGTTGATGACGAACAAGATATTGTTGAAACATTAAAATTCGTTATTGAAGGCGAAGGTTATACTTGTTTTTGTGCATATAATGGTGAAGATGGCTTGAAACTGGCAAAAGAAATTACACCTGATGTAATGATTTTAGATGTCATGATGCCAAAAATTAATGGATTTAAAATCAGTAGATTGCTAAAATATGATGCAAAGTATAAAAAAATTCCTATCATAATGCTAACAGCACGTTCTCAAGATACAGATAAACAAATTGGTGAAGAAACAGGTGCTGATGTTTATATAACAAAGCCTTTTGATTTAGATGAAGTTGTTAGTACTGTAGCAAAATTGGTGAAAGAAACTAAGTAATTATGATGGAAGCTGTTACAAATAAAACATTAGAAAAACTAAAATATGATTTAGTTAGAGAAGGTTTGGTTGAATACGATACTGTAGAAAAAGCTCAAGAATTGGCTAATGCTCAAAATATAAACATTGGGCAAGCTCTTATTAATTCAAACTACCTTTCAGAAGATACTCTTTTGAAATATTTAGAATCAAAACTACACATTCCTTACGTTAATCTTGAAGATTACACTTTGGATAAAAATTGTTTGCAATATATAAATATCGTTGATGCTAGAAAATATAAAATTATACCTCTTTTCAAAATTGAAGATGTATTGACAGTTGCAATGGCAGATCCACTTGATCTTTTTGCTATTGATAAAATCATGGAAAAAGCAGAATGCTCAATAGACCCTGTAATATCTTCAGAAACAAGTATTTTGAAAAAAATTGATGAGTATTATAAAACTCCAAACACTGTTGGAAAAATTAGTATAGAACAAGAAGTAGGATATGATTGGCACGAAGAATTACACAACGATGATTTGTCTGATGAACATATTCAAAAAATTATTCGAGCTATCTTAAAACAAGCAATCTTGGAAGATAAACACGAAGTTTATTTTGCTCACGATGAAAGAGGTTTGGCAATTACATTCAAACAAAAGGGAACAGTTTTTGAAAAAGGCTTTATTCCTTCAGTTTTGACAGCATCTTTTGTAGCAAAGCTAAAAGTTTTATCAAATCTAGACCCTGCTGTAAGTGAAATACCACAACTTGGAAAATTATGTTTTAAAGTTGATGATATAACTCTTATCGCTAGTATTTCTTCATTCCCTACTGTTATGGGAGAAAGAATTGCATTAAAAATATATAAGCCACCAAAAGCTATCAGCTCAATCATAAAGGATGAAGCAAAAGTACAATTTGTTAAAATTTCTTTGGATAAATCTGGCATTATCTTAGTTTGCGGAGCTCCACTTTCAGGAAAAACGCATGTAATTTATTCATTATTAAATGAAATTTCTGATATGAAAAAGAATATAATGACAATTGAATCTATTACAAAATATGATTTGCCAAAAATAAATCAATGTGAACTTAATGAAAGTATCGGTTTTAATCTAGATAAAGCTTTGCGTTTTATTGAATTCCAATCACCTGAAATTATCTATCTTGAAGGAATGATGTCAAAATTTGATTATATCTCTAGTTTGGTATTCAGCAATAAAACAGTTATTACCGAATTTTTAGCAGAAAATATGTCTGACTTAAGAGAAAAAATGTCATTTTCTGAGCTTGAAACATTCAAATCTCTAGTTAGCTGTTTAATTTTTATTCATTCTAAAGATAGCGTTGAAGTATTTGATAAAAATACAATACAAAAATATTTGGCTTAAATACGACAAAATATAGAAAAAGCCGTCATTTTGTTATACAAGGTGACGGCTTAAAATTAATCTTCAATAAAACACTTATATGAATTTGTTAAATCAGATTCTCTTAATTTTTTTATAGCTACATATTCCAACTGCCTTATTCTTTCTTTTGAAAATCCCAAAATTTTACCTAATTCCCCTAAAGTTTTTGCCTTTTCACCATCTAGTCCAAACCTATAGTACAAAATCATTTTTTCTCTATCTTCAAGAATTCTCAAGAGCTCAGGCATACTTGACTTTAAACAATTTTTTTGAGCCTGTTCATCTGGAGATTTATAACTTAAATCTGGAATATAATCTTGAATATTCAAATCTTCTGTAACAGGAGTATCTAGACTTATCGGTTCTTTCATAATTGCTTTTTTTATTGACTGGACTCGTTTTATAGATATATCTAACTTTAGAGCAATTTCTTTTTCATTTGGCTCCCGATTTAATTCAAAAGACAAATCCAAAACAGCTTTTTTATACTTACGAATTTTATCCATCATATGTACAGGAATTCTTATTGAACGTGAATGATTTGATATAGCCCTAATAATTGTTTGTTTAATCCACCACGTTGCATAGGTAGAAAATTTAAACGATTTTGTATAATCAAACTTTTCAGCTGCACGAATTAAACCAATTGAACCCTCTTGAACTAAATCCATAAACAGCACACCTTGTCCAATATAACGCTTTGCAATGCTAATAACAAGTCGCAAATTGGACTGTACAAGTTTCTTTTTAGCAATATTTGCTTCTTCTTTCGTTCCTTCTTTAATTTTTTGTCCTAAAAATAATTCTTCATTTGTCGATAATAACTTCGTTTTGCCAATATCTTTCAAATACATTTGCAATAAGTCATCGTCTTTTGAAATACAGCTAAATGTTTTTGGCTCTGTTTCTAATTCTGCATCTTCCTCATTTTGTAATTCACTTCTAAATTCTGCATCAAAATCTTCATCAATTAAACTAATTGATTTTTGCTTAATTTTTAAATTACTCATAATTCCTAAAAAAATCCTCAACTACTTCTAACATTATATTAGACGTAATTTTTAGGAATTAGTTTCATATTTATCTGTCATATTTTGGTGGTGGAGCTTTCACCTTATTAATTTGTGCAAAAATAGAGCTTGGAAACGAATTAATAGAATTATTCAAGCTATCAACTGCATTATTATAGAATTTTAGTTTTTCGTCTAGTGCTTGTTCATGCATTGCAAATTTTTTCAAAATTGATTGCAAACCAGCATTATTTTTTTGGTCTTTATATTTATCCATTGCAGACAACAAATATTCTAACTTCTTATCTAATTTTTTTTGCATAGAATAACGTTGTTCTGCATTTTCGATTTTTGGCTTAACCTTATTTATGTCTTGTCTTAATGCTAAAATTTCATCAATTAAAACTTTTTCTTTATCCATAAATTCTTTTGCATAACTAATAATATCCAAAAGTAAAAGATTTTTTTTAATTAATATCGCATCAACGCTTGCCAAACCTCTCAAAACATTATCCTTGTTTACTTCTAAATCTCTAGCAAGCTTAACTAAATATAGGATTATTAATAAAATTGCAACAAATATAGTCCAAATCATAACTAATCTCCTGATAGATAAATAGTTATATCACTTTTTGTACAATATGCTTTATCTGGATTATAAACAAATTGCATTTTGCTTAACTGTTGAGCTTTCTTTTTCAAAGAATTAAATAATTCGTTCGAAACAGAAGGTTCATGTGCAATGAATTGTGCATGTGGTAAAGCAGATTGACCAAAACAATTAACATTATAACCCATTTCCTCAATTGAAGCTTTTAATTGTTCTGCAGAATCTTTATTTGAAGCAGTATATCTAATGCCAAAATTATATATTTCATTTTCTGGTGTAACTCTATCTCTATATATCATACGATTCACCATTTCTTGTGTTTTTTCTGGATCTAAAATCCAATAGCTAATATAACCATGTTTATTTGGTGCACCTGGTAATGTAGCAAACTCAATTTTATTAATATCAAAAGATTTTGACATGCTTGCATATTGAGATATTTCATAGAAAGACATATCTGTTTTTACATAAGTTGTAATAACATTTAATATATCAGGTATTTTAGCAATTGTTTGCGGAGTTTGTAATTTTTCCAACAAACCTTTTAAAAACCATTGTTGTCTTTGAGTTCTACCGATATCACCTAAACCATCTTTTCTAAATCTCAAATATCCAACAGCATCACTACCATTCAATATATTCAAACCTTTTGATAAGTTTACATGCAAATTACCTGCATAATCATGGTAATACATATTTTTTTCAACATAAATTGGAACACCACCCAAAGCATCAACAATTCTTCTAACCGCTTCGTCATGTACCAAAATATAATTATCTATTTTAACACCCAATGTTCTTTCAATTGTTGCCTTTGTCATCTCAATACCACCAATTGCATGAGCAGAATTAATTTTTTGAATACCATAATCATCTGGCAAATAAACTTTACTATCTCTTGGTATTGAAATTGCATTTATAGATTTTGTTTTTGGGTCAATATTCAACAAAATAATTGTGTCAGTTCTTGCTCCTCTCCAAGGGTCAGTTGTAGATCCATTTGCATCAACCCCACACAATAAAATGTTTTGACGTTTTTGAATAAATGGCATTGAAAAAGTTACATGTTGCTTTTGTTTTGAATTAACAGGCAAACATAGCAAAATCTTTGTCATTAAAGAATCTTCACCAAAAGTTTGTATAACTTTATCTTTATTTTCTGATGCAATTAGCAACATTAAAATAATTGCACAAAATATTATAACTATTCCAAACAACGATTTTGCAAAATTAGAAGTATCCTCTTTTTCTGCCTTTAAATGCTTTAAAAATAAGCTATATTCTTCGTTTAAATTTTTTTCTTCTTGTTCTATTTCATTATTTATTTCTGACATTTTTACTCTTTTCATCTCCGCTAGTAAGAGTATTATAATTTAACTAAAGTATAAAATCAATTAATGTAAATATTTATTTAACTTCTTTTTGATATGCCCAAGCAGAGTGATTGTGAATACTTTCTATAGATTCACATTCAACCTCAAACGAATTTACTATTTCATTATTTCTTAGCTCTATTACAACATCTCTTAATATATCTTCTACAAATTTTGGATTTTTATAAGCACTTTCTGTAACAAATTTTTCATCTTCTCGTTTTAACAATGAATATATAGAGCAAGATGAACATTTCTCAACTAATTCAATCAAATCTTCTATCCAAATATGTTCACTTCTATCATAAGAAACATTTACCGAAACTATTGCTCTTTGATTATGAGCACCGAAATCTGAAATTTCTTTAGAACAAGGACAAAGACTTGTTACAGGTACTTTTACACCCAAAATAAATTTGTAATTCTCTTTTTCCGTAGAAAAATCCCTTAAAATACTTTTGAATGAACATTCATAGCACATTGGTGATTCTAATTTTGAAACTGGTGCTTTTTTATTTATAAAATATTTAAAATCAAATTTTAGCTCACCGCTTTTTGCTTTTAATGTCTTTACAATTGATTCTAAACAACCTTTTAAGTCAGATCCTAATATGTCTTTAGACTGCCATTCTGTAAGAATTTCGACAAATCTAGACATGTGAGTACCCTTATATTCTTCGGGTAAAGATACTGTTACTCTGGCTTTTGCATTGACTACTTGATTTGAATTGTTTTTACGTCTTATTTTTAAAGGAACATCAAAATCTTTTATTCCGACTTTTTGGATGTTTACACCCCTTGAGTCGTGTTCATTCTGAATATCTCTCATTCTTTTATTGTTTCCATACCGCCATCATTACTTTCAAGAGCAGTCAGCAACTTTAAAGCTGCATCTTTTTGAGTTTTTTTAGGTGCAACTCTTAATAGTTCTATAGCCTTCATAACCATTGGATCATTGTCATACCAACGTTTTCCCTTGTCATGAAATTCTGCCATTATGTCGTATACTTTTTCAATAACATCAGCAGCAACTTGTTCTTGCAATTGAATTACAAACTCTGCTGCAGCATCTCTTTTATCTCCAGGAGCTAATCTTAACAACTCTAAAGCTTCTTTTAACACTGGATCTTTATCATACCAACGACGATGTTGCGATTTAATTTCTTCCATTTATACCTCAAATCTTAAGCTTCTTATTAATATATTTATACCACAAAACACAAAATTTATCACACTTTTTTATCATAATGTATTTTTTCTGTTATAATTAGTTTTGAAAATTTGTAAAAAGGAGTTATTTATGAATATTTTAATTTTAAATGGACCAAATTTGAATATGTTAGGTTCTAGAGAACCTGAAAAATATGGATATACAACACTTTCAGAAATTGAACATAAACTTGTTGAATACGGTAAAAAACACAATACTCAAATTGATTGTTTCCAATCTAACATCGAAGGTGAGTTAGTTGAAGCTATTCAAAAATCACAAGATACTTATGATGGAATTGTCTTGAATGCTGGTGGCTACACACATACAAGCGTTGCAATAAGAGATGCAATAGCTTCTGTTGAAACTCCTGTTGTTGAAGTTCATCTTACAAACGTACATGCCAGAGAAGAATTCAGACACAATTCAATGATAGCACCTGTTTGCGTAGGACAAATTGCTGGATTTGGTGAAAATTCTTACATTTTAGGCATTGATGCATTATTGAATAATAAATAATTATTAAAATTATCTCACTATATAAAAAACGTACTATGTATTTAGTACGTTTTTTGTAGGTTGTTTTTTTAAACGATATTTTAAACCTAATTTTACCAAATTATTTATTAAATCTTGCGGTAATTTAGAAATTATTTCTGAAAATTTTGCATCTACTCCAAAAGTGTAAGATGATTTTGGATTTTTTAAAGAATTTATTTTCAAAATTTTATCAACAACTTTTTTTGTACTTAACCCCTGTGTTGAATTTTTTCTTGCATTATTAACCAAAAATTCGTATTCTAATTTATATTTTTCACTGTTTTTCAGACAATTTATATTATTTTTTATTGATTTTTCCCACAAAGGCGTTGCTATTGCCCCTAATTTTAAAGATACTATCTTTAAATTGTTGCCATACTCAAGTTGTAATGAGTTAAACAATATATCTAATGCCCTTTTAGATGCACAATATGGAGCAATAAAAGGAAAAATTCCAAAACTTGCCATTGAGCTTACATTAATTATTTTTGATTTTTCTAATAAGTTTAACTTCAATAGTTTTTGAGTAAATTCAATATGAGAGAATGTATTAACATTAAATTGTTGCTTCAGATTTTCAATTTCTAACTCTTCGACAGCACCTGCAACAACACAGCCTGCAATATTAAACAAAGTTGCAATTTTTTCATTGATATCTAAATTACTCTTTATAAAATTTACAGCATTATTTATAATTTCAGAATCTGTCATATCCATATAAAATGGAATTTCCATATTTTTTGTATAGAATGACCTATTTTTCCAACACTCCATGAACTTATTATCATTTCTGGCAACCCATAAAATTTTGTGTAAATAATAATCCTTCAAGCAATAAAAGAATACTGTATTGCGGTGCAATCAGGCTTTCTGATTTGCCCCGTGTCAACTCTTCATTCCTGTCCGCGGAATGTTATGCACGCCGTGCGTGAATAACATTTTGCGGA